>WHTT01000101.1 GCA_009377605.1 Luteitalea sp. | reverse complement strand
ACAATCGCGGTGAGCTCCACCGAGCCTCCCAGCGGGGCGAATGTGCTGCTCACATGGAGGCTGACCGTAGAACCACCGGGCGCAGTCAACGGCAGGCTGTCACAGGCCTGCGTGATGAAACCGCCAGCGGCAATCAGGAGAATCAGCGCGATGACCAGCAACGATCTGCGGGTGCGGCGGTGCTTCGTGGCAGGCGGCAGTGCTACCATAAGAGTGGTCAAGGATGATATCGGCATGGTTCTAGGGGGTCAAGGCGCGCGGCAGGGTTCCGAGCGTGGCTACGCGATGGCTGCGTTGCTGGTCAGCATCGCGGTCATGTCCGTCGTGATGAGCACCGCGTTGCCAGCATGGCGCCACATGATGCAGCGGGAGCGCGAAACGGAGTGGATTTTTCGCGCGCAGCAGTATGCCCGCGCCCTCATGCTGTTCCAACGGAAGTACCCCGGCGCGTATCCGACCTCGGTCGAGATCCTGGTCAAGCAGAAATTCTTGCGGAAGAAGTATACGGATCCGCTGTCGCCCGACGGCGAGTTCCGGGTTGTCCGCGCGGGAGAGCTTCTGCCGGGGCAGATCCCGGGGACTGGGCCGCAGCGACCAGGTCCGCAGGGGCAAATGCGAGGGCGCGGATTCGGTGGCCAACAATTCGGGCCGACGGCGCGGTCGGGCCAGCCTGGCTCGCTGAGCCAGCGCGGTGTGGGTCTTGGCGCGAGCCCGCGTGGGGGAAGTGATTCCCGCAATCCCTCTGCTGGTGCCCCCGACAGCCGCAACCAGCCCCTCAAGCCCGGGGAGCAGCTGGACACCAGCGCAAAGTTCATCCCAGGCGGCATGGTCGGTGTGAGCAGTAAGAACACCGACGAATCGATCAAGATCTTCAAAGAACAAGACCATTACGACAAGTGGGTGGTAACCATCCAGGATGCCATGCCGCAGTTTGGCGCGCCTGGCCAGTCCGGCGCGCAACCGGGCCAACAAGGAGGGCGGCCAGGAACGGGTCGCCCGCAGCCTGGCCCACAGCCAGGCCCAGGCGGCGCCGGTCCGACCCGCCCTGGCGCTCCGACGCGCCGATGAGCCCGCGCATCTAAGACGTTCCCGTCCGCGCTCTGGCCGGTCAGCCTTTTCATTTGACCGGGCACTGGCGTTCCGGTACATTACACTGAACCGAAAGCGTCTTTCTGAAGTCGTCCGGATGCGTGGGGAGATGCGCGTCGTGCACAACAAGGGCACCAGGGCAGTGCGATCGGGATCTCGAATGGATGAGAGGCTCCCTACCCGCGCGGGCCGCTGAGCGCTCCTTCGGTAGACGTTCACGGCCGGCCAGGCATCGTTCACGCGGTGCCTGGCCTTTTCGCGGCAAACCAGTTCGCGAGGGCTGCGCACGCGGCCATGCCGATCGCTGCCGCAAGGACGACGGTGCCCATCGCCCATCCTCCGAACCACTCGAGCGAGAGCCCTTGTAACCAGGGCAGCACCATACCGCCGACGGCGCCGAGGGCCGAGGCCATGCTCATCGCGGCACTCGGCCGGCGAGGGAAGGCGCTGGTCACGAGCTCCACCAGGCTCGCGTAAATCGGTCCGAACGCCGCTCCGAGGATGATCAGCGCGACGAGCGTTGGGCGGTGATGTCCAACGGTGATGAGGGCGAGCACACTTCCACACACGGCACCGGCGAGACTCCATTTGAGGAGCACGCGCGCACCGGCCCGCAGGCCAAGCACGGTGCCGAGCAACCGACCGCCGCACAGCGCGATCCAAAAGAGTGCTGTGTGGCTTGCGGCGCTTGCTTCATCCAGCGCCAACGTCCGCATGAGATATGTTGGCGTCCAGCCACCGGTCCCGTTCTCGATCCCGACGTAGAGAAACGCCAGCACGCCAAGCGTCCAGAGCATTGGCGAGGCGTGCAGGCGCTGTGGGGTTGCCGGCAGGCTCGCGGAGGCGGCGCCGGCTCCGCGCGGCGCCAGCACGAGGGCAGGAGCCGCGCAGGCAAGTAGGAGAGCTCCTCCCACCTGAAGCGCGGCGCCCGCACTGTACAAGTGCCGCAGCGCAAATGCCACCAGCAGCGGACCGCCGATGGCCCCGATGGCGTAGCACAAGTTCACCAGGTTCAGCGCGACACTCAGGCGACGCGCCGTGATTTGGGTCGGTAGGACATTGATCGAGAGCCCCGCGAACCCCCAACCGATGCCCATGCCAAAGGCGGAGAGCATGAGCGCCATCATCGAGCCCGATAGCGCCAGGCTGATCGTGGCGCAGCCGTAGAGCAGCAAGCCGGCCACGAGCACTGGACGCAAGCCAACCCGGTCCGCCCAGAGAAACGTGATCGACTGCGCAACCAGCGTGCCGAGGAACAACGCTGTGAACAGCGCGCCGAGCGCTCCTGGGCTCGACGACAGACGTCTTGCGAGATCCGGTATTGTCGGGCCGATTGAGGAGATCACGAGACCCGAAGCAAATGACACGGCGCACAACACCACCAAGACGAGCAGCCGCGTTCGCACGGGAAGTGGATGATGATGGGCCGCGCTCATGACAGGTCACTGCCCTGAATTCATAGGAGCTCAGGTGAATTCCGGGCTTATTACCCACCGCCGCCCTCGGCATCCGCCGGGGCCAGGCGTGCCGCGAGCTGTCCCGCCACGAAGGTTGCGACGGACCCAATCAGGACGTACCACTGCCAGGACACCGGTGTTGCGAGCTTGACCAAGAGCATCAACAGCGTGCCGGCGGCGATACCAACCACCGCCGCTCGTTGCGAAACGTTCGTCGTCAACGTCCCGAGGAGGAACACGCCCAAAACGATGCCGTTGGTGAACGACGCGATGCCGAGCACCTCGTTGACAACGGTTTGTGAGAGACGGATTGCCGCGATCGCGACGAGGAGCTGAGCCACGCCGAACAGCGCGGTCGTCCAACGTGCCACGCGCAGATAGTGCGGCGCAGATCGGCGACCCTCGGTGGCCGGCATGTAGAAATCCCCGACCGCCGCGGCCGCCGATGAGTTCAACGAGGACGAGAGCGTCGACATTGCCGCTGCGAAGACCGCGGCCGAGATCAGGCCGACCAGACCAGACGGCAAGTGGGTGACGATGAAGGTTGGAAAGATGCGATCGGTGAGAAGTCGACCGTCGACCGTGAATCTCGCGATTTCTGCCGCATGGCTCCCCGTGTAGTACACGTAGAGCATCGTCCCGATCCCAAGGAAGAGCGCGAACTGGAGAAACACGACGACACCGCTGACGAGCAAGGCGAGGCGCGCCTCACGCGCGGAAGGCGAGCAGAGGTAGCGCTGGACCATCAGCTGGTCGGTGCCGTGCGTCGCCGTGGTGAGGAAGGCGCCGCCCACGACACCCGACCAGAATGTGTAGTCGCGCGTGATGTCCCATGTGAAGTCGAACATGCGAAGCTTCTGCGCGGCACTTGCCGTACGCGCAAGCTCGGCCCATCCACCGGGAATCTCGCCGATCAAGATAGCCGCGGCGATGAGCGCACCCGTGAGATAGACGATGAGCTGGACAACGTCCGTCCAGATCACCGCCGTGATGCCGCCAAGGTAGGTGTACACCATCGTCGCGGCGGCAATCACCGTGATCGACAAGACGAGCATGACGAACATCGGGTCGCTGTTGGGGAACCAGCGTTGGGCTTCCGCCTGCCAGCGTGGTGAGGACAAGAGGAGCGCTGCGAGAACGAGGCCGGTCGCGAAGAGGCGGAAGCCGTCGGCAAAGCTTCGCGTCACGATGAAGATCGCCGAGACGAGACGTTTGACGCCGTTGCCGAATCGCTGGCCGAGGAGCTGATATACGGTGAGCAGCTCACCGCGGAAGTACGCGGGCACGAACAGGAGGACGACGACGACTCGTCCGACGAGATAACCGATGACGAGCTGCAGAAATCGGAAGTCGCCGGCGTATGCGAGGCCAGGCACGCTGATGAACGTCACGGTGCTCGTCTCGGTCGCGACGATCGAGCCCATGATCGCCCACCATGGCACACGGTGACCCGAAACGAAGTAGTCCTTGACGTCACGCTGCGAGCGCGAGAACCACGCGCCGAAGAGCACCATGCCGACCAGATAGACGGCCAGCACGGCGAGATCGAGGGCTGTCATCTATCGCGAGCCTGGGGCGCCGTTGGCGGTTGCCTGGAAGGCGCGGCGATCCACCGTCGTGAGAAACGGACGCCGGCGGGCCGCCAAGCTGTCATAGGAAAAGAGCGCCACGCCAGCGAAGTTGCGTGCGCGCGCGGCCTCGATACGCTGAACCGTTTCCGCGGGCGAGAGCTGCCAGGCACCGATGCCCACCCAGACCGACGAGCCTGCCGCATCCTGAATGAGGTCCGCTTGCCCCGCAAAACGCTGCGCGCTCGACGTGTACATCATGGGGCAGATGACGTCGATCAGGCCTCGCTCGAGCCACGTGGGCCATTCTTGCAGTCGCGCGTTCGTGGCTTCCGTAGGATCCGGTATGACGGCGGCGCTGATGAACACCGTCGGCCGGACCGCTCGAACGGCGCTGGCGAGCCGCTCGACGAGGTGCGTGAGCCGCGTGCGGCGAAACGCGTCCCACGCATCCTGAAACGCGTCCGCGTACGCAGTGACGTCGGACTCACGAGCTGCATCCAGACGTCTGCTTGCCTCGGGTGCGAGCGTCGGACGGATCTCGGCACGGAACGCCTCCAGCGCGGCGCGTGAATAGTCGAACTCGGCGTTGGGATAGCGAACGTAGTCGAGATGGACACCGTCGACCGGGTAGCGCCGCACGAGGTCGGTGACGACGTCGTGCGTGTGTGCCGCGGCGTCCTTTGCAATGGGTGAGACGAAGAGGCCCTCGGTCTGCTGGTTGTGCGCCCGCGTCCATGCAGCCAATCGCTGCACGTACTCGGGACGACTGGGATCGAGCTTCCCGAGCCTACGCGCTAAGTCGCGCGGGACCATGAGCCACTCTGGGTGGGCGTGGACGACATGGTCGCGTGAGGTTGGCAGTGTCGTCGCGCTCGACACGAGGTTGACGCTGATCCATGCGTGCACCTCGATCTCCGCCGGATGCGCTGTGGCGATTAGCTCCTGGAGCGGATCGAACGAGGCTGCCTGGCCGGCGAGCAATTCCGCACGAGGCTCAATGCCCCCATTGAAGTATGCGTCGCCTCTGCCACGAACCTGCACGAGCAGCGTATTGAATCCGTAGCGTCGCGCGTCATCGACGACCTTGGCGACGTCGGTCGGCGACACGAGCGATGTGCGCGCGACCCACAGCGCCCGCACCTCACGTGACGACCTCTCTGGGCTCGACGGGCCGGTCGTCTGTCCGTCGGATCGCCCTGGTGCGGCCTTGACGATGAGCCCCGCCCCACACAGAAGCGCGACGAGGAGCAGGGCGGATTGGAAGAGCCCGCGGACCGCGTGTACTGACGTGTCACAGACTCCAGTATTCTGACTTCGCTCTGCTTCACGTAGGTGCAATGTGCGATCTCTCCGCGAGGAGCCCGTGAGGCCCTCCGTAGGCGACCATCGCCGATCGACGCGCGCGCGAGTCGAGTATACCGGAGATTCCGTCACCCTCGTTCTAGACGAATAGGGCTACTGAGACCGGGACAGTGACGGGACGGCCAAACGGGGAGAACCGAGTATACTCCGTCACCGAGCGACCGCGATGCACGTGCTCGGAATCGATGCCGGAGGGACGAAGACGGTTTGCCTACTCGCCGACGGGCGAGGCACGGTGATGTCGCGCGCGCAAGGCGCGGGTGCGAACTTGCAGGCGCAGGGCGAGCTCGAGGTAGAGAAGGCGCTCCACGAGGTCATGGAAGAGGCGATTGGGAGCAGCACCATCGTGCCACAGGCGATCTGCCTCGGCATTGCCGGCGTGGATCGAGAAGAGGACGCCGAGGTCGTTCAGGCGGTCATGCGGCGCATCGGCTACCGGGCGCGCGTGGTGGTGACCAACGACGCGCTCATTGCGCTCGTGGCAGGCGTTGGTGACGGTCCGGGCGTGGCCGTTATTTCTGGGACGGGCTCGATTGCCTACGGCCGCAATGCGCGTAACGAGGCGGCGCGCGCTGGCGGCTGGGGTTCCGTGCTGGGAGACGAGGGTAGTGGCTACTGGCTGGGTCGGCACGCCCTGCGGGCAGTGGTGCGCGCCGCGGATGGTCGGGGCGGCTCGACCGCGCTCACGCGGCACGTGCTCGCGCACTTCGGTATCGACGAGCCTCGGGATCTCGTGCGGGAGGTCTACACGCGCTCTCTGCGGCCGAGCGCCATCGCGACGCTGGCTGGCGCGGTTCAGCGAGCGCACGAGGAGGGTGACGACATGGCCACCGGTATCCTCGAGCACGCGGCGGGTGAGCTCGTGGCGTCGGCGGCTTCGGTCGTCGCGCAGCTCGATATGGCACAGGAGGTCTTTCCCTTCGTGCTGGCCGGCGGTATTTTCCAGGCCGTGCCGGTGCTCGTCTCGTCGCTCACCGCGCGGCTGCCGGAGCTCGCGCCACGCAGCATGGTCCAGGTATTGAAGCAGGAGCCCGCGTATGGAGCCGTGTTGATGGCGTTGGCCGAAGCGCGCGGTGGTGCCAGCCTGCCCCGGTACAAGAGCGCGTGAGACTGACTCTTCGCACAACGGAGCGCGAGGTTGCCGCCGCCGCGGCGGAGCGGGTCGCGGAGGTGCTCGCCGCTGATGCGGCAGCCGTCCTCGGGCTGCCCACCGGGCGCACCCCGATGCGACTCTATCGGCTCTTGGCGCGCTTGGGAGACGAGGGGGCGCTCGATTTCGGCCGGGCCACGACGTTCAACCTCGACGAGTTCCTCGGCATCGGTCCGGATCATCCGGGCAGCTACCACGCCTACATGCGCCAGCACTTGTTCGCCCACGTCAACTTGCCGTCTGCGCGTGCACACTTGCTCCGCGGTGACGCGGCCGATCCGGAAAGAGAGTGCGAGCGTTACGAGACCGACATCGAGGCGGCGGGGGGGATCGATCTGCAGCTGCTCGGAATCGGCGCGAACGGTCACATCGGCTTCAACGAACCGGGCCCGTGCCTCTGCGCGCGGACGCATCGCGCCATGCTCAGACCAAGCACACGGCGGGCCAACGCGCTGTTCTTCGGCGGCAATGCCGAGGCCGTCCCGCAAGAAGCGCTCTCGATGGGGATGGGGACGATTCTCAAGGCGCGGCGGATCGTGTTGATGGCGACGGGGAAGTCGAAGGCCCGTGCGGTGGCCCGCATCGTGTCTGGTCCTCTGACGACGCGCCTGCCCGCGTCGTTTCTGCAGTTGCACCGGCACGTCGAGCTCATCTGCGATCGTGCCGCCGCAGCTCTTATCAGTGACGAGTGACAGTCACTCGTCACTCGTCACTGTCTTTCCGAGCAGGTCACGCAGTCGGGGCTCGATGTCCTCACCAATGGCATCGCGCATCGAGCTGTCCGCCGCGCGGAGCCGGCTAATCGCCTTCTTGAGCGGCAGGCCTGTCTTGGCCATGACGATAGCTGCCTTGACGTTCCCCTTGGATTTCTTGAGCAGCTTGTCCGCCGCGTCGTACTCCATGCCGGTGACGATGCCGATGATCCGCCGTGCGCGATCGCGCAGCTTCTCGGATCCGGTCTGCACGTCGACCATCAGGTTGCCGTACGTCTTCCCCGTGCGGACCATGCTGACCGTTGTCAGCATGTTGAGGACCATCTTGGTGGCGGTGCCCGCCTTCAAGCGGGTCGAGCCGGTCAAGACCTCTGGGCCGACACTCGGCGCAATGATGAGGTCGACGAAGTTCTGCAGCTCGGTTCCAGGCCAGCAGGTCACGAAGATGATACGCAACCCAGCCTTGCGGGCGCGGGTCAGGGCACCGCGGACGAACGGCGTCATCCCGCTGGCCGAGACGCCGACTACCACATCCTTTTTCGACGGCCGGAGGCGCGCGATAGCTCGAGCGCCCTCCTCGTAGTCGTCCTCCACGCCTTCGCGGGCCCGAAAGACGGCCTCTTTGCCACCGGCCATGACGGCTTGGACCAGACTAGAGGGCACGCCGAAGGTTGGCGGCATCTCTGCTGCCTCGAGCACACCCAGGCGGCCGCTCGTACCGGCACCGACAAATACGATTCGTCCGCCCTTCTTGAGGGACTCGACGATGATCTGCGCGCCGTTGGCGATACGGTCTTTTTCACGCTGCACGGCCGCGACGACCTTCCGGTCCTCACTGACCATGAGATCGATGATGTCGGGGATGGGCGCCTTGTCGAGGTCCAAGCTCGCTGGATTAATGGCTTCGGTAGGTAGGAATTCCCATTTCGAGTGTCTTTGCATGATGATCAGTCGTCCGGCGAGGCTGGTGCCAGACAGCATCAACGGGGGCCGTGGTTCGCAGCGGCGAATCGTACTGCTCGTGCTCCGGCATGTCAACGGCAGTGATCAGTGGCCAGTGGTCAGCCGATGCGCGATCTTCCGGAGGTTGCGTCGTTTGCCAGCGGTGGTTCGCTGCTAGCCCGCGGGCGTTCGTCAATCGGCTGGCCACTGACCACTGACATTAACCACTGACCACTACTCGAGATTCACCGATGTCGCAGCTCGTCGACACCTACCTCGATCACTTGCGCGTGGCCCGCCGATTGTCGGCGCATACGGTCGAGAGCTACGGTCACGACCTCGTACTACTCGCGCGATTTGCCGCAGGGCGCGAATTGCCGATCGAAGCGCTCGACCGGGGCGCGCTCGAGGCGTTTGTACGTGCTCTCATGGGCGAGGGCTACTCGCCGCGGTCCGTTGCGCGAGTCATTGCGACGCTACGCAGCTTTTACAAGTTTCTCCTATTGGATCGCCGGCTCGCCGATGATCCTGCTGCCGATCTTCGCGCGCCGCGGGCATGGCAAACACTGCCGGACTACCTCTCGCTAGAGGAAGTGGACACCCTGCTTGCCGCACCCGATGTCTCCACGCCACGCGGAATGCGCGATCGCGCGCTGATCGAGCTGCTGTACGCCACCGGGCTGCGGGTCTCGGAGCTCGTCGAGCTCAAGCCGGCAGACCTGAACCTCGCCGCCGGGTGCGTGACGTGCACGGGGAAGGGCAGTAAGCAGCGGCTTGTCCCGATCGGCCGGCACGCCGCCGACTGGGTGGCGCGGTACGTGCGCGACGCACGACCACAGCTGCTGAAGGGACGCACATCGCCTCGGCTCTTCGTCAATGCTCGTGGCGGGACGTCACTGACCCGAGTCGGGTTCTGGAAGCTCCTGCGGCAGTACGCGCGGCAAGCGGGCATCAAGAGCCGCACCTCACCTCATATTATTCGCCATTCCTTCGCTACCCATTTGCTCGAGCGCGGCGCCGATCTTCGTGCCATCCAAGCGATGCTCGGGCACAGCGATCTGTCTACCACACAGATCTATACGCATGTTCTCGAGGCCCGGCTCAAACAGCTCTACGAGCAGTTCCATCCCCGGGCACAAGAGTAGTGGCCAGTGATCAGTGGTCAGTGGCCAGCCGATTGACGAACACCCCGCGGGCTAGCGGCGAGCCACCGCCGGCAGACGACGCAACCTCCGGAAGATCGCGCATCGGCTGACCACTGATCACTGACCACTGGCCACTGTTTATGTCCGGACAGTGAACAAGAGATAGCCGGCCGAAGAGGCGAAGAGGAGGTTGGGTGCCCAGGCGGCAAGCAGGGGAGGCAGCATTCCGGCGCTTCCGACGGCGGCGGCAGCGCTCTGAATGGTTTGGTAAGCAATGGCCAAGACGATGCCGGCGCCGATGCCGTAAAGGGCACCGCGGCGTCCAGTGGTGACCGCAAACGGTATGGCGATGAGCGTCATGATCACGGTCACGAAAGGGAAGGCGAGCTTGCGGTGGAGCTGGACGGCGAGCGAGGCGACGTTGAAGCCGGCTGTCCGGAGATCGGTGATGTAGCGGGCGAGGTCTCGGTACCCGAGTCTCTCGGCGACATCCGCGTTGACTTCCTCTTGGGTGAAGTAGTCGGGGGACTCGATGGGCAGCGTCCGATTGTTGAACGCTTCGTAGCGCGACACGGAACCGCTTTCGAACTCTCGGATCCAACCGGCTCCAGCGTGCCAGACGCCCTGACGCTCGGGCCCCGTTCCGTACTGCGCGTACGCAGTGTAGGTGCGCCGGCTGATCGTGGACGGCGTCTCTCCCAGATCGTAGATGGTGAGGTCGCCGAAACGTCTCGCTGGCGGGTCATAGTAGGCATAGTGATAGAGCCGGCTCCCAGCACTCGCGAGCCACTGCCGCTGGAGCACGTTGGTGGTTCGCGGGGCGCGCCCGCGGATCTCGTCGTACAGCTTCTTGGCTTCGCGATTCGTCGAGGGGAGGATCGTTTCTTCCAAGCTGAACAGTAAGCCGCTCCAGAGAGCGCCGAACAGCAGCAGGGGAACGCTCGCCCGATAGAGACTCACTCCGCAGGCGCGCATCGCGGTCAGCTCGCTCGTACGCGTCAGGAGCCCAACGGCAGCAATGGCTCCCACGAGCGAGCTCAGTGCCGTCGCGTAGTACGTGTACTGAGGCGTCGACAGCACGAAATAACGGAGCAGCATCGCGCCCGTGGCTTGCCCCTTGAACAGCTTTTCCGAGAGCTGGGTGAACTCGCCGATGTAGAACAGCCCCAGCATGGCGGCCATTGTGAGGCCGAACACGCGCAGGTACCGGCTGGCAATGTATCGGTCGAGGATACCGGTGCGCGTGAAGAGCTGCCTGGGCACGCGGATGACAAGTACGGCAGGCTGGTGATTGCCCCGTCGGGTTCTTGCCACCGGTCGGGAGGCCGCGGGCGTGAGTCCGAAGCTGGGCGCCCGTGCGAACAGGCGCTGGATGGCGCCTGTGAGCGGCAAGCGCAGCTCATCGCCGAGCTCCTTCCCGCGGACCCGAAAGACGAGGAGGACGATGCCAGCACCTCCGAGCACAATGTTGGGGATCCACATCGCCGGCTCGGGAGGGATCTGACCGCCTTTGGCCAACGATTGGCCAAGATACATGAAGGTGTACCACGCGAAGAATATGCCCAGCCCGATGACGAAACTGTTCTGCTTGGCGTCCTTGCGGTCGGTGACGCCCAAGCCCAGGGCCAGGATCCCAAAGACGAGACAGGCCACGGGGATCGAGAACTTGCGGTGAATGGCCATGACGGGGCTGTGCGGTGACAGTCCCGCCTTGGCGACCTGCCCGGCAACCTCCCGCAGCTCTGCGATGGTCATCGAGTTCTCGTCCTTGGAGACGCTCGTATTGCGAAAGATGGTTTCCGGATCGAGCGAGACCGTGCGGGTTTGGAAGGAGTCGACGAAGTAATCGCCACTGCTGCCGAAGCGGTGCACGACGCCTCGCTCCAGCGCCAGGTCGACCCGCTGTGCTTGGCGGTCCAGGACCAAGCGACCGCTGGTGGCGGTAATGATCTGTGGCTCCTTGGCGTTTCTGGAGTCTGCAATGAACAGCTCGCGCCATCCCACGCCGCCTGGCTGAACGTCGCGCGCGTAGAGCACCATGTCGGGGAATCCCTCGAAGAACACCCTCGGCCGGATGCGGGTTTGCGCCTCGTTGGCCACGATCCGATACATGACTTCTCGATAGCTCCTGTTGGCGTTCGGCAGCGCCTCGAGCATCACGTATCCACTCGCCAGCGTACTGACAACGGCGAGCAGCCCGATAGGCCGGAGCAGGCGAAGAAGGCTGACGCCGCAGGCCTGAAGGGCAACGCTTTCACGATCGGCCGAGAAGCGGCCGAGGGCGACCAGTAACCCCACCATCAGCGCCATCGGAATGGTGATCGCCAGCGCCTGTGGCAGCAGCAGGAGCAGAATCCGGCCCGCGAGAGCCCACGAGACACCTGCGGTCAGCAGCGGCTCCAAATCCCGCATGATGATGGGAATTTCGAGCACGAACGTGAAGATCAGCAGCGCAAGGAGCGTTGGGGTAATCGCTTCGCGGATGAGGTAGCGATCGAGGATCCGTAGCATATCTCGAGGTAGACGAAGGAATCCGACTTCCTCCAAGGTCAGACGATATCACGCGCTCCGCGGGCGGTAAGACGAGGCCTCGGGCGGGCCGCTGCTAGCTGCGTCACAGACACTGCCGATGGCCCTGAGCGCGTGGAGTCGAGCGGACCGGCGGCCGCCCGGGAGGAGCCGCGGTCGCTGACGACTCGGCGCGAACGTCGGGGACCGGCGGGTAGAGACGCCGCGCCGAGGCGTCCGTTTCGCGGTGCTTGAACCGATTCTAGGTCAGAGACCAGAGAGCATGGCGCACAGACCTTCAACAGGCGGAGTTTTGGCCGGATGTTCTTTGGGTCTGATAATAGATATTATGTTAACTTACAGCTATCGGAGCCCCTGTCTCAGACACGTTCGTTCCGCCGTTAGGTGATGCTTCCCCGTTCTGGTGTCAGTGAGGCATCCACAGACGGAAGGATCTGCTCCCCCTGCCGGAAGGTCCAAGGTCGTTGTTGCGCGGGTGTGTGAATCGTACGTTGATGATGGGCGCTGCTCCGCCGTTCGGTGCGCGACAGCCGATTAGTGCGTCTGTTCACCATCAACGGGTGGAGCGGAGGCCGGTAAGGATTCTTGGGATCTCAGCTCAGCGAGGATCGTTTCGAGTGCCTCGATGACTTCGTTGCGCTCAACTTGCGATTTCTTGAAATTCAGCGTGACGGAGAACGCCTTCGTTGGAGCACGATAGTTGAACGTAAACGGCTTTGGCCTGCCAGTCTGGAGCCGAGGCGGGGCGCTCTCGCGGACCTGCTGGCGTGTCATCCCGCCATCGCGGCTAATCTGCTCCACCAGTGCGACCATCTTTTCTGCGTCGCCCTGCCTAACTACTTGCAAAAGTAAGGATTTAGAGCCAATGTCGGCCAGCCGACATAGATTCTTGACGGAATTCGGCATGTGATTGAGCGAGAGCGACTCAGTGATGGCTGTGCGAGACTTCCCTAGCTTCCGCGCCAGCGTTTCGTGCGTATAGCCCGCACGCTGACAGAGCGCCTGAAGCGCCTCCGCTTCTTCGAACGGCGTCAGGTCTTTACGTTGGAGATTCTCCACAAGGGCGACCTCGAGAATTCCAACCTCGTCAACGTCGCGGATAACGACGGGCACATCAGCGAGCCCGAGCTGTACGGCAGCTTGGTATCGACGCTCTCCAGCGATGATTTGGTATCGACTGCTCCGCTGCCGAACGACGAGCGGCTCAACGATGCCATGCTCTTTGATCGAGGCAATGAGCTCGGAGAGATCTCCCATCACTTGACGAGGCTGGTTCGGGTTGGGATCAATCGTCTCGATGGGAACCATTCGCCCGACTGGTTCCCCGGTTGAGGCGGTCAGCGCCTCGACATAGTGCTCGTCGTGGCGCATCCTGATGGTTTCCGGAAGACCTCGCTTAGCCACGTTCGATCACCTCTTCGCTCAGGCTGTAGTATTCAGACGCGCCAGAAGACTCTGGGGCGTACGAGAAGATGGATTCCTTGTAGGCAGGACTCTCTTCGAGACGGACGCTCTTGGTGATGACAGTCCTGAAGACCTTCGCACCGAAGACCTTCTGGATCTGTGATCGAATGTCGCGCGCCAATGACGTCCGTTTGTCATGCATCGTGATCAGGACGCCGAGAATCTGGAGCACTGGATTCGCCCGTAACCGCACCTTCTCCACCGTCTCCAGCAGATCGTCTGTGCCCTCGAGAGCGAAGTACGACGACTGGATTGGAATGAGCAAATGCGTGGCGGCGACGAGCGCATTCACGGTCAGGAGACCTAGCGTCGGCGGGCAGTCGATCACAATATTGGGGAATTGGTCCTGAACCTCCGTCAGGCGATCCTTGAGACGATAGTGAGCGTCGAGCTCCCCCACCAGCTTCGCCTCGATCTTGGCCAAGGCGATGCGCGCCGGTGCGACGAAAAGATTGGGGTGACGAGATGCCGCGACAACGTCGCGCATGCGACAGCCGTCCTCGCCGACGATCGCGTCGTACATGTGGCGAGAGACCTGCGTGTGATCCAGAAATGAGAGCGTGCTATTTCCTTGAGGATCAAGATCTACGAGGAGCGTCGGCTTGTCACGAAGGGCGAGGGCTGCGGCAAGGTTGATGGCAGTGGTCGTCTTGCCTACGCCGCCTTTTTGATTGGCAATGGCGAGAATCATTCAGCGGACTCGGGATATTCTAGAGAGGCTATCTCCATGCTGTCAACCGGAAGTGCAAGCGCCCACCTGAGGGGGCTCGAGCACCTCGTCCGTGCAGGTGTGCGCGGTCTCTTGGACACGCTATGTGCAAGTGGTTGATAGCATGGTGTTTGGGTAAGATGTCGGCCGGCCGACATGACTGGTTTGTTGGTCGGGGTCAATTTTTGCCCCGCGGCCATCCCGCTGGCCATGTCTTGGAGGATGTCGATGCCGAGGAATGTGGATCTTGCGCTCTTGGCCTTGCGCATGATGTTGGGGCTCATTCTGCTCTATCACGGGTTGCCGAAGATCGCCGACTTTGCTGAAACACTCGACGCGTTCTCGAAGATAGGGGTGCCGGCTCCGGCAGCTAGCCTGGTCTTCGCTATCGTCGCGGAGGTCGTCGGTGGCGCGCTCCTCCTGCTTGGAGTTTGGAGCGATGTCGGTGCTTCGCTCGTCATCCTCAACATGCTCGGTGCGATTTTTGCCGTGCATTGGAAGGCCGGCTTCGATTTCACCAAGGGTGGCTACGAGCATCCGCTCACAGTGCTCGTGATGGCGCTCGCTCTCCTGCTCGCAGGACCCGGTCGCTATGCATTCGGGAGAGGAAGGGCAAGGGCGTGAGCTCGGGAAACAGGAAACCGGGGGCGGCAGTCGGTGTGGGAATCAGGAACCTGCATGCGAAAGGCGACGGCGAAACGGGCGAAAATTGTGAGTCCTGAATCCTACATCTTGTACTTGCCCAGATCCTCAGGGTCGAGATTTTCGAGCCACTTCTGCAGGCGCTCCTCCGCTTCCTTGCCGCTGAGAACCTCCGTGCTTCGCGCGCGCTCGATGACGGTTTCCTCGACGTAGATTGGCGCTCTCACCCGAAGGGCCAGCGCAATTGCATCGCTGGGGCGAGAGTCCACCACAACAGGCTCCCCTGCCCGCGCCAGATGGATGACGGCAAAGAACGTGGTTTCACGAAGATCGTAGACGACGATCCGCTCGACCTGGGCGTCGAGGTCCTCGATCACATTCCGCAGCAAGTCATGCGTCATAGGCCGGGCAGGCGTCACGTTTTCGAGCTGAAGTGCGATCGCGTTGGCTTCGAAGACGCCAACCCAGATCGGAAGGACGCGCTCCCCTCCTTCCTCGCGGAGCACTACGATCGGCATATTGTTGACGGGATCGACCATCAACCCTTTGATCGTCATCTCAATTTCCATGATGCTCCTGCCCTTCCCATGACTTGCCGCACTCGAGCGTCGTGCTCGCTCGTTCCGCTTTCCTATGAGGTCAGTGGTGGTTGCCCCACCAGCAGCTCACCGCGCACACTGTTGGGCCCAGCGCTCACAATGCGGACCGTGACGAGCTGGCCAAATAGGTTTGCGCTCCCCGCAATGTTTACGACGGTATTGCCAGAAGTGCGACCCGATAGTTCATGGTCGCGCCGTTTGCTGTGCGAGTCAACGAGCACCTCTCGAGCCTGTCCGACGAGGTCCTGGTGCAACTCGAGCTGAATCGCGCGCTGGAGAGTTTGGAGCTCCACAATCCGCCTCGTCTTCTCCGCCTCGCTCACATCGTCCGGCATTCGCGTGAATGCGAGCGTCGACGGTCGGGGGGAATACTTGAACGAGAACATGCCGTGATATCGCACCGCGTCGGCCAGCGATAGCGTCTGCTCGAAATCGTCGGCCGTCTCTCCAGGGAAGCCGACGATGACGTCGGTGGAGAGCTGAATGTCTTCGACCTCGGCACGAAGCTCCGCTACCAGCTCGAGATATCGCTCGCGCGTGTAGCGCCGACGCATACGCGTGAGCACGGAGGTCGAGCCAGACTGAACCGGCAGATGGATATGCTTACAGAGCTTCGGGAGATCACGCAGCACGGAGACGAGGCGGCGGGAAACGTGTCGCGGATGCGGGCTCGCAAAGCGAATTCGCTGAAGACCAGGAACCGCGTGTACTCGCTCCAGTAACGCCGCGAAGTCACAGCTGGGATCGTCAGGCGCCTGATAGTGATTGACGATCTGCCCGAGCAGATGCACTTCCCTGTGACCGCTGTCCACCGCCTCGCGCACGTCCGCCAGGATCTCACTCATGGGTCGCATTCGCTCGCGACCGCGGGTATGAGGCACGATACAGAATGCACAGCAATCGTTGCATCCTTCGACGATGTTGACGTAAGCCTTCAGCACATCACGGCGGCGGGCGATGCCGAGCGGAAACGAGACGTCATCGTGTGGCCGCACGTCCACGAAGGATGGATCCACAGCACGATCAGCGGCACTCAGCTTCCGGGCGACGAGGGTCGGCAGCTGCTTCAACGACTGTGTGCCAACGACGATGTCCACTGATGGCGAACGGCGGAAGAGCTCGGCGCCAAGCTGTTGCGCCACGCATCCAGTGACGGCGACGATTGGCTGGGCCCCGCGACGAATCCCGACTTGACGCAGCTCCCCTAGGCGAGAGTAGAGCTTCGTCTCCGCATGCTCGCGGACGCTGCAGGTGTTGACCACGATGACATCCGCGTCTGCGGCGTCGTCGGTCGCCTCGAAGCCGGCCTGCTCGAGGAGACCCGCCATACGCTCCGAGTCGTGGACGTTCATCTGGCAACCGTAGGTTTCGATGAGATATTTCTCTGCCACTGTGTTACTTCGCTGTCTTTTCGATTCGCGGGATATTTCCCGTAGCGCGCACCATTCAGCCGATCCATGGCTACGAGCTGCTCTTGCTGCGACTGGCCCTGTGACCAGCCCTGCGCCTGGCGTTGCCGGCATCGGGCTTCCCTTCCGACTTCGCGGCGAGCATGGCACGCGCTCCCTCGAGGACCGCGGTGGAGACCTCCCCGCCCATCATGCGTGCCAGCTCCGCGGCGCGTGCGTTCGCGTCCAGCACGGTCGCCTGCGTTATCGTACGCTCGTTGACCACATGCTTGCTAATGTTCACATGCGCCTGTGCGTGCGCCGCAACCTGCGGGAGGTGCGTGATGCAAAGCACCTGCACGTCGTTCGCAAGACGTCTGAGCTTGGCCCCGACCGTGTCCGCGACGCGCCCGCCAATCCCGGCGTCGACCTCGTCGAAGATCAACGTCTTGCCGGGTGCGTCCGGCGAGGCAAGCGTCTTCATGGCCAGCATGATCCGTGACAGCTCGCCTCCCGAGGCGATCCGCGCCAGCGGTCGCAGCTCCTCGCCCGGGTTGGGGGACAGAAAGATCTCGACCTGATCGAAGCCGTTCGCCGTCCAGGATCGCGACGGAGGTACTTCGGGGCCGAAGCGAATGTCACACCGTGTGCGCTCCATCGCAAGCTCGCCGAGCGCGGCAGTGAGACGCTCTGTGAAGTGCGACGCTGCCTCTCGTCGGCGTGTGGAGAGATGCCGCGCCGCCTTCTGGTAGGCATCAGCCGCGCGTGCGACTTGTTCCTGCAACTGCGCCGCTCGCTCGGTGGACGTTTCGAGTGCCGCGAGCGCGGCCGCCATCTCGCCGCGATGACGAAGGACCTCGTCCAGTGTCGGTCCATGCCGGCGCTTCAATCGCTCGAGCGCGGCGAGGCGATCTTCCACGACCTGCAGACGTTCCGGTGATGCGTCGAGGTCGCTCAAGAACGAGCGGAGGAAGAACGCAAGATCCTCCAGGTGCGCTTTCACGACGTCGCGCCCTTCCACGTACGGTTCGAAGCGCCGGTCGAGGGCAGCGAGATCCGCGACGCGACGCCACACTTGATCGAGCTGTGCGAGCACCGCGACGTCTCCTTCGTACAGCCTCTCATAGCTCTCGTTCCCGAGCTGTTGAATGCGGTCTGCGTTGGCCAAGACCTGCCGTGTTGCCGCGAGCTCCTCGTCTTCACCACGTTGTGGCGCGACGCCGTCGATCTCATCGAGCTGAAACGTCAAGAGGTCGATCCGCGCCGTGCGCTCGCGATCGTCGAGCTGCGCGGCGTCGAGCTGATCTTGCAGCGCGCGCCATACCTCGTATCGGGCTGCACACGACGCTCGCTCCGGGGCGAGGTCGGCAAAGCGATCCAATAGCTCGAGCTGCGTGTCCGCCTGCAGCAGACTTTGGTGCGCATGCTGGCCGTGCAAGTCCACGAGGTCGGCCACCGCCTCGCGCAGCCCCGTGCTCGTCACGAGGACATCGTCGACGAACGCGCGGCTCCGGCCCTGGGCGGAGATCTCGCGTCTAAGGATTGTCTCGCGGCCGTCTGCCGTTTCGAGCACTGCCTGGATCTGTGCGGCCGGCGCGCCGGTACGGACAAGGTCGGCAGAGGCGCGGCCGCCGAGTAAGAGCCCGACGGCTTCGACCAAGATCGACTTACCGGCACCGGTCTCACCGGTGAAGACGGTCAAGCCTGGACCGAGCTCGAGATCGAGGGTGTCGATGACCGCGAGCTGGCGGATGCTCACGTAGCGAATCATCGGGAGATTCGGTCAGCGGCAAGATGAGAAAAGATGCCCGTCATCTTTCTCTCGGGAGAGCATACGAAAAAGATGACAGGCATCTTTTCTCACGTCAGCAAGTCAGGGCCTAGAACTCCCATGTTATCATAGACTTGATTCGTGTCGGTGCCCGTGATACGGTGAGTAATCGCGCTGTCCCAGCGGCGCTGCATATGACTATAGTCGGAGGCTCGTTTGCCAACGCTCGGTTCGTTTGCTCTTGCCTTGCAGGAGCCGCCTGTTGCCGCGCCCGAAGCACGGGGCACGGATGTCCTGACGCTCGTTGCTAACGCGAGCCTTCCCGTCAAGGCCGTTCTTCTCATTCTCGTCGTTTTTTCGGTGGTCTCCTGGGGAATCATCCTCTACAAGCAGTGGCAGTTTCGTCGCGCAGAGCGCCAGTCGATGGCGTTTCTCGACGTCTTCCGCAAGAGCAGCAAGTTCTCCGAAGTTCAAGCGGTCTGCCGCACGTTGGGCGAGAGCCCGCTCGTCAGCCTGTTCCAAGCGGGCTACGCAGAGCTCACGGCCCAGCTTCGTGCATCGCAAGGTGAGCGACCGGCCAACCCGGCAGGACGTCCAACTCTAAAGAGCTTCGACGCGCTCGATCGAGCGCTGCTCCGCGCCGCGGGTATCGAGGTGAACAAGCTGGAGCACCGCGTGACGTTTCTGGCGACAACGGCCAACATCGCGCCGTTCATCGGACTCTTCGGGACCGTGTATGGGATCATGAACGCGTTCCAGGAGATCGGCCAGGTGGGCTCGACAAACCTGGCGGTCGTCGCGCCTGGCATCGCGGAAGCCCTCGTCGCGACAGCCATGGGCTTGTTTGCGGCAATTCCCGCTGTGTACTTCTACAACCTACTCACACAGCGGATAAAGCACTTCGCCTCCTCGATGGAGGACTTCTCGCTGGAGTTTCTCAACATCGCGGAGCGGAACTTCACGTAAGGGGCTTGAGCACCATGCCGGGTGTAAAGGTTCATTCGACCGGCGGATCGGCAATGGGTGGACGGCGGGGTCGCATGTACCACGTGGCGCCCAGCTTGTCGGAAATCAACGTCGTGCCGCTCGTCGACGTGATGCTGGTGCTCCTGATCATCTTCATGGTGGCCGCGCCGTTGATGACGCGCGGCATGGACGTCGCGCTGCCAGAGGCGCGCAACTCGCCCGTGCTCGAGAAGGAGCGCGTCTTTGTGACGATCCCAGCCAACTTTGCTGAGAAACGCCAAGTACAGCTCGACGATGATCCGGTTGGGATCGAATTTCTTGAGGAGCGCGTACGTCAGCTCATGGTCGACCGCTCGGACAAGAGCGTCTACCTCCGGTCCGACGGAACGGTGACGATGGCGCAAGCCGTCGCGGTGATGGATCTCCTGAAGGGGGCGGGTGTCCAGAACGTCGCCATGGTGACGCGGTTACCTGGAGAGCGGTAAGCTGTGGAGGATCTGGTCTCACAGGCTCTGCTCGGTCGTGGCCGTGAGCCTGAAGGGCTTCAGCGAACGCTGACGCTCTCGCTCATCGTACACCTGGTCGTCTTCACGGCGATCCTGTTGATGCCGGCGGGCTGGCGTCAATCCCCCGATGACGAGGAGCAGGTGGTGATGACGATTAGCCTGGGCGGCACGCCGGGACCGAAGACCGGCGGCATGACGCCGATTGCGGGGCGCCCTGTGCAGCAGGCGGAGCCGCCGGACGCCAGGCCGCAGCCGTTTACACCGCCGTCGGTGAAGCCGTCGATGAGTCTGCCGCTCGAGCAGGCGATACGACGTCCTCCCCCACCGCCTGTGAAGCAGGCGCCGGAAGAGGCGCGCGGGCGGCGGCCGACGACAGGACCGGAGATTCGGGAGGGCAACGCGATTGCAGAGACGCCGGGTCAGGAGAATAGCATCGGCATCTCGACGGGAGGCGGCGGCTTCGGCGGGCAGATTCAGCTCGGCGACTTCTGCTGTCCGGAGTACATTC
>WHTT01000100.1 GCA_009377605.1 Luteitalea sp. | reverse complement strand
CGCCGGTGGCGTTGGAGACGGGGTTGCGGTTTGCGATTCGGGAAGGCGGCCGCACGGTGGGCGCGGGAACGATTTCAGAGATCGTGGAATAGGGGTCAGCTATGCGCGACATCATTGCTCTGGCATGCACCGATTGCAAGCGGCGCAACTACAGCACGACCAAGAACAAGAAGACGACCACCGAGCGGCTCGAGCTCCGGAAATACTGTCGGTTCTGTCGGACGCACACCGCGCACCGCGAAACGAAGTAAGTGACGAGTGACGAGCGTGGTCGTCACTCGTCACTACCGTAGGCCAGTAGCTCAACTGGTAGAGCACCGGTCTCCAAAACCGGGGGCTGGGGGTTCGAGTCCCTCCTGGCCTGCCAAGGATTCTGACGATGAGTAGTGGTCAGTGGCCAGTGATCGGTGGTCAGACGACGGGCGATCTTTCGCGGGCTGCATCGTTTATCAGCGGTAGCTCGTCGCTAGCCCCCGAGCGTTGGTGAACCGGCTGACCACTGACCACTGGCCACTACTCATCGAAGAGATTGATATGAGAGCGATGGCGGAACGAGCGGGTGAAAGCTCCGGCGGCTTGCTGAGCAAGCCCGGTGAGTGGTGGTCGCGTTCGCGCGATTTCGTCGTGAAAGTGCGCGAAGAAATGCGTCGCGTGACCTGGCCGACGCGCACGGAAGTGTACGCGACAACCTTTGTCGTCATTCTGACGGCGATCTTCTTTGGCTTGTACCTGTGGGGGCTTGATTTGCTGTTCGATCGGGTTGTGGCCGGGATCCTCAGAGTCTTGGGGGCGTGATGATGACGACGACAGAACCAGCCGCCAAGCAGTGGTACATCGTCCACACGTACTCCGGGTTCGAGAAGAAGGTCAAGGAGTCACTCGAACAACGCATCCAGGCCTATGGGTTGCAGGGGGAGATCGGCGAGATCCTGATTCCGACCGAGGATGTTGTCGAGATGCGGGGCGGGAAGAAGGTGGTGAGCTCGAAGCGTTTCTTCCCGGGCTATCTGCTCGTCGAAATGAGCATGTCGGACAACGCGTGGCATGTGGTCAAGAACACGCCCAAGGTGACCGGGTTCGTGGGCGCTGGTGCGAAGCCGACGCCGCTCTCGCGGGACGAGGTCGACCAGATTCTGGAGCAAGTCTCGCAGGCAGCCGAGAAGCCGAAGCCCAAGTACACGTTCGAAAGAAGCGACCAGGTACGGATTAACGAGGGTCCGTTCGCCGGCTTCAACGGCGTAGTCGAAGAGGTGAACACGGACAAGAACACGCTCAAGGTGATGGTGACGATCTTCGGCAGATCGACGCCAGTTGAGCTCGATTTCTTGCAGGTGGAAAAGCTGTGAGAACCCCGCGTCCGTAGCGCAGGCCTTTAGGCCTGCGGCACGGTGCGGTTGGCAGGCCTGAAGGCCTGCGCTACGTGAACTGCTATGGCCAAGAAAGTCGTCACGGTTGTGAAGCTCCAGATTGCGGCGGGTAAGGCTACGCCCGCGCCGCCGGTGGGAACCGCGCTAGGTCCGCACGGCGTCAACATCATGGACTTCTGTAAGAACTTCAACGCGAAAACCGCCAGCCAGGAAGGGCTGATCATCCCGGCGGTCGTGACCGTTTATCAGGATCGCAGCTACACGTTCGTCACGAAGACGCCGCCGACGCCCGTGTTGCTCAAGCGCGCGGCGAACATCGCGAAGGGGTCGGCAGAGCCCAACAAGTCCAAGGTGGGTACGGTCACACAGAAGCAAGTCGAAGAGATTGCTCGGACCAAGTTGCCGGACCTCAACTGCGACTCGCTCGAGGCAGCGATGCGGAACGTCGCCGGCACGGCTCGGTCGATCGGCATCGATATCACCGGCTAGCGGAAGGATTGAGGACGCCATGTCGCAAGTAGGCAAGAAGTACCAGGCGGCCAGCGCGCAGGTCGAGGCGCGGCCCTACGCCCTCGAGGATGCCATTCCTCTGATTCAGCGGCTGAAATATTCGAGGTTCGACGAGACCGTTGAGGTGGCGCTGCGCCTTGGCGTCGATCCCAAGCACGCGGACCAGATGGTGCGCGGTACGGTGGTGCTGCCGCATGGCCTTGGGAAGAAGAAGCGTGTCCTCGTTATCGCCGGTGCTGATAAGCAGAGGGAGGCAGAGGAGGCGGGCGCCGACGTCGTCGGGGGCGAGGAGATCGTCGAGCGGATTCTGGGCGGATGGCTGGAGTTCGACGCAGTCGTTGCTACCCCAGACGTCATGCGCAGCGTCGGTCGACTCGGTAAAGTGCTCGGCCCGCGTGGCCTCATGCCGAATCCCAAGACTGGAACCGTGACCGCCGACGTCGTACGGGCAGTTCGCGAGATCAAGGCGGGTAAGGTGGAGTTCCGTGTCGATCGAACCGGGATCGTCCACGCGCCGATTGGCAAAGTCTCCTTTGCCACGGAGAACCTGGTGGCAAACGCGCACGCCTTGGTCGACAGCGTGCTGAAGGCAAAACCGGCGGCGGCCAAGGGGAAGTACGTCAAGGGGATTACCGTCTCTTCGACCATGGGGCCCGGCGTGCTCATCGACGCGAGCCACGTGGACGCATTGGCCAAGCACTAAAAGGCAGTGATCAGTGGTCGGTGGTCAGTCGATGGGCGAGCGCTCGCGGGCTAACGGCTAACGGCGGATTTGGCTGTTCCTCGCGATGTGGGCCTCCGGCCGTGGCCAACCGGCTGATCACTGGCCACTGATCACTGACCACTACTCAGGAATGCACTTATGGCAGTAACGCGAGCCGACAAAGAAGCCGAGGTCGGGACGCTCACGGAAGTGTTCGGGCAGGCGGAGACGGCAATTCTGCTCGACTACCGTGGTCTCAAGGTTCCCGAGGTCACCGAGCTTCGCCGACAAGTACGCGCGGTCCGGGGCTCATATCGCGTGGTGAAGAACACGTTGGCGAAGCGAGTGCTCGCCGGCACAGCGTTCGAAGATCTCACGCGCTATCTCGAGGGCCCAACCGCAGTGGCCTTCAGTGAAGACAATCCTATCGGTCTCGCGAAGGTTCTGACGACGTTCGCGAAGACGGCGCCGGCGCTGGTCGTGAAGGCGGCGGTCGTGCAAGGAGAGACGCTGGTGCCGCAGGAGGTTGGCGACCTTGCGGTCATGCCAGGAAAGGAAGAGCTCTACGCGCGACTGCTCTTCTTGCTGCAGGCGCCGATGGTGCAGATGGTGAGCGTGTTGAACGCGCCACTTCGCGATGTCATGTCCGTGCTGGTGCAGGCGGAGAAGAAGGCAGAGGCGTGACAGTGTTCGCGGTATGCGCATGAGACGGTAGGGCGCGTTCGCCGAACGCGCCGTGTGGACCGAACGCCTCGGTGAGGCGCCGGGGTCCCCAGCGCGGCAGCCGCGCGCTGGGGTGGTCCGTCCCTACCGTGCGTGCATCCAGGATTGAGAGAGGAGCAGGGAATGCCAGACGTAACACAGGAACAGGTGGTCGACTACATCAAGAACATCTCGGTCATGGAGCTGTCGAAGCTGGTCAAGACGCTCGAGCAGGAGCTCGGCGTGTCGGCCGCTGCGGCGGCGCCGGTCGTCGTGGCGGGTGCAGCGCCGGCAGCCGCAGCCGCTCCAGCCGAGGAACAGACCGAGTTCACCGTGGTGCTCACCGAGATCGGTGCCAACAAGATCAACGTGATCAAAGCGGTACGCGAGGTGACCAGCCTCGGGTTGAAGGAAGCCAAGGATCTCGTCGAGGGTGCGCCCAAGGCCGTCAAAGAGGACATCCCCAAGGAAGAGGCAGAGGCCATCAAGAAGAAGTTCGAAGACGTCGGCGCGAAAGTCGAGCTCAAGTAGATCGCATTGGTTCTTAGCTCTTGGTGCTTGGTTCTTGGTGCGGGCGGCGCAAGTGGGCGGCTGGCGCGGATGCGCTGGGACGCCCTCGCCCGGCTGAGCGAGCGCACGGCGCGGTCTCGCGATGAGAACCACCAATATCCGTCGCCGCACCAAGAACCAAGAACCAAGAACCAGGGACCAAGAACTAAGCGTGGGACCCAAAAAGCATGACCAGCCTTGCTACTAACGTCTATCGCGACCGTATCGATTTTTCCAAGATCAGGACGACGGTTCCGATTCCGAACCTGATCGAGATTCAAAAGAAGTCGTACGAGCGCTTCTTGCAGATGAATCGGTTGGCGGAGGAGCGCGAGGACATCGGGCTTCAGGCTGTCTTCAAGTCCGTCTTCCCGATCAGCGACTTCCGCGAGAACTCGTCACTCGAGTTCATCGAGTACTCGATTGGCAATTGGCAGTGCAAGTGTGGTCGCCTCGAAGGCTTGATCCACCTGCGCAAGCCTTGCGTCAGTTGCGGCTCGCCGCTCGTCGCCGATCCCTACGGCGGGCACGAGGTGGTGTGCGCGAAGTGCGGCCAGGTGAGCGAGGTTCGCGCAGATATCTGTGATACGTGCGGACAGACCGTTGAGATGAAGCTCAAGTACGACGTGGAGGAGTGCCAGGAGCGGGGCATGACCTACGCCGTGCCCCTCAAGGTGACGATCCGCCTCGTCGTCTGGAACAAGGACGCGGAGACAGGCGCCAAGACCATTCGCGACATCAAAGAGCAGGAGGTCTATTACGGCGACATCCCGCTGATGACCGACAACGGCACGTTCATCATCAACGGCACGGAGCGCGTCATCGTCAGCCAGCTGCACCGCTCGCCCGGCGTCTTCTTCCACTCCGAGGACAAGACGCTCTTCATTGGGCAGATCATTCCGTATCGCGGGTCGTGGGTGGAGTTCGAATACGACACCAAGAACCTGCTCTACGTGCGTATCGATCGCAAGCGCAAGTTCTTGGCAAGCGTCTTCTTGCGCGCGCTCGGCTTGCGCGGCGCGGATGAGATCCTGCACGCGTTCTACAGCGTCGACAGATTGCTGCTGAGCGGCGGGGGCGTGTTCTGGGCAGTGGGCCCCTCGCTCGTCGGCCTGCGCGCGGGAAAGGAGGTCACCGTTCCCGGCACGGAGCTGACGATTGCCAAGGGCAAGAAGATCAACCGGCAGGCGGTCGAAGCGTTGCGCAAGGCAGGGGTCGAGGCGATCGAGGTCGAGCCATTCGAGTTCGAGGGCGCATGGACGGCGTCCGACGTCGTCGACCCGCAGACCGGCGAGGTCTTGCTGGAGGCCAATGAGGAGCTCACACCGCGCGAGGTCGCGATTGCGCAGGAGAAGGGGGTCGAACGGCTCGACATCTTCTTCCCCGAGCGCGACGAGATTGGACCGGTGCTGTCGCAGACCTTGAAGAAGGACCCCATCCACACGCACGAAGAGGCGCTCATCGAGATCTATCGGCGCCTTCGCCCGGGGGATCCGCCCACGCTCGACAGCTCGCGCTCGTTGTTCGAGAGCATGTTCTTCAATCCGCAGAAGTACGACTTCTCGCGGGTGGGGCGCCTCAAGCTGAACACGAAGCTCAAGCTGACCACGCCGCTCGACGAGCGGATTCTGCATCCGCAGGATTTCTATCAAGTCATTACGTTCCTGTTGAAGCTGCGGCGGAATCCTGCAGGCGTCGACGACATCGATCACCTGGGGAACCGGCGCGTCCGCTCCGTTGGCGAGCTGCTCGAGAACCAGTTCCGACTGGGCCTCGTACGCATGGAGCGGGCGATCAAGGAAAAGATGTCGGTGTACCAGGAAATGGCCACCGCCATGCCGCACGACTTGATCAATGCGAAGCCGGTCATGGCGGCCATTCGCGAATTCTTCGGGTCGTCACAGCTCTCGCAGTTCATGGATCAGACCAACCCGCTCTCGGAGGTGACGCACAAGCGACGTCTCTCCGCGCTGGGGCCGGGCGGGCTCTCCCGTGAGCGTGCCGGGTTCGAGGTGCGCGACGTGCACCCGACGCACTATGGACGCATCTGCCCGATTGAGACACCGGAAGGACCGAACATCGGCCTCATCTCGTCGCTCTCCTGCTATGCCCAGATCAACGAGTTCGGGTTCGTCGAGTCGCCGTATCGCAAGGTCGAGAACGGGCGCGTGATCGACAACGTGATTATCACCGCGGCACCGCAGGGATCGAAGCACTCGGTGGGGGATCTCGTGAAGGTGGAGGAAGTCCTCGACGAGGAGGGATCTCCCAAGCGCGGCCGCCGCAAGGGGCTGGAATGGGAGCCGTTCTCGTACTATCTCTCCGCCTGGGAGGAGGACCAGTACCTCATCGCTCAGGCCAACGCCCGCGTCGACGAGCGGGGGTACCTGCTGGACGAGCGCATCAACTCCCGGCAGGCGGGCAACTTCGTGCTGGCGGCTCGGGAGAACGTCCAGTTCATCGACGTTTCGCCGAAGCAGCTCGTGTCGGTGGCCGCCTCGCTCATCCCGTTCCTCGAGAACGACGATGCGAACCGTGCGCTCATGGGGTCGAACATGCAGCGGCAGGCGGTGCCCCTCATCCAGGCGCGCGCGCCCTATGTGGGCACCGGCATGGAGTACATCACGGCGCGCGACTCCGGCGCCGTGGTCGTCGCGCGTCGGGCCGGGACCGTCGACTACGTCGACAGCCAGCGGATCGTCGTGCGCGTCGACGCCGAAGGCGAGGGCGTGGCGAAGGAGATGGGCGCCGACATCTACAACCTCGTGAAGTTCAAGCGCAGCAACCAGAACACCTGCATCAGCCAGCGGCCTATCGTCCGCGTCGGTCAGCGCGTGCAGAAGGGACAGGTGCTGGCGGACGGCCCCTGCACCGAGTTGGGTGAGCTGGCACTCGGGCGGAACGTGCTCGTGGCGTTCATGCCGTGGCGCGGCTACAACTTCGAGGACGCGATCCTGGTCTCGGAAAAGCTCGTCAAGGACGACTACTACACCTCCATTCACATCGAGGAGTTCGAGATCGAAGCGCGGGACACGAAGCTCGGGCCCGAAGAGATTACGCGAGACATCCCCAACGTCGGCGAGAGCTACCTGAAGGACCTCGACGAGAGCGGGATCATCCGGATTGGCGCCTATGTCAAGCCGGGCGACATCCTCGTCGGCAAGGTGACGCCGAAGGGGGAGACGCAGCTCACGCCGGAAGAGAAGCTGCTCCGCGCGATCTTCGGCGAGAAGGCGGGAGACGTGCGTGACGCGTCGCTCATCTGCCCGCCGGGCATCGAGGGGATCGTGGTCGGGGTGAAGATCTTCTCGCGCAAGGGCATCGAGAAGGACGAGCGGGCGAAGGCCATCGAGGCCGAAGAGCTCGACATGATGGAGAAGAACCTGCAGGACGAGATTCGCATTCTTCACGAGGAGACGAAGAAGCGTGTCGTCGCGACGCTGCAGGGACAGACGCTTCGTCAAGATTTGTTCAGCGAGACCGGCAGCGAGCGCCTGCTCAAGAAGGGCGCGGTGCTGACGGCTGATGACATGGCCGACGTGCCGTTCCTGGCACTGGTGCGCGCGAAGGTGTCGAGCGATGATCCGCGTCTCGACGAGGATCTCCGGCTGCTCGAAGACCGGACCGAACGCCAAGTGGAGGTCATCCGCCAGCTGTTCGAGGAGAAGAAGGAAAAGATCCGGCGCGGCGACGAGCTGCCGCCGGGCGTGATCAAGCTGGTGAAGGTGTACGTCGCGATGAAGCGCAAGCTGTCGGTCGGCGACAAGATGGCGGGCCGACACGGCAACAAGGGTGTCATCGCGCGCATTCTTCCCGAAGAGGACATGCCGTATCTGCCGGACGGCACGCCGGTCGAGATCGTGCTCAATCCGCTCGGCGTGCCATCGCGCATGAACGTCGGGCAGATTCTGGAGACACACCTTGGCTGGGCGGCCCATGCGCTCGGGTTCTACTTCGCGACGCCCGTGTTCGACGGTGCGACCGAGGCGGAGATCAAGAGCTGGCTGGAGCGTGGCGCCCTGCCAAACAGCGGGAAGACGCGGCTGTTCGACGGGATGTCCGGCGATCCCTTCGAGCAGGATGTGACCGTGGGTTACATCTACATGCTCAAGCTGTCGCACCTGGTCGACGACAAGATCCACGCGCGCTCGATTGGGCCGTACTCGCTCATCACGCAGCAACCGCTCGGCGGGAAGGCGCAATTCGGCGGACAGCGCTTCGGTGAGATGGAGGTCTGGGCGCTGGAGGCGTACGGCGCAGCGCACATTCTCCAAGAGCTGCTGACGGCCAAGTCGGACGACGTGACGGGCCGGGCGAAGATCTACGAAGCGATCGTCAAGGGCGACGCGTCGTACACGCCTGGGTTGCCGGAGTCGTTCAATGTGCTCATCCGAGAGCTGCAGGCCCTGGGTCTGGACGTCGAGCTCATGAAGCTCAAGAAGCGGCCGGAACAGGTCCAGCCACCGGTCGAGGAGCCGTCGCTCACCACATGAGGTGCGACGACGGCGCGTTCGGCGAACACGCCCTACCGGGCCTTGCTGAGGTCGACGTTTGAACCCTTGAGACCCCGAAACTTGACGCATTTGAGTCAAGTTTCAGGGTTCTCGAGTGAGCGTCGGAGAGCGCGGCCAGAGATCGCGGTCCGCTAGAACCCTTGAGGCAGCGAAACCTTGACTCGTTGAGTCAAGGTTCGGTGCGTCGAGTGAGCGTCGGGGAGCGCGGCCAGAGATCGCGGTCCGCTAGAACTGAGGAACATCCATGAGACCTGAACGTAGCGCGCTGACATCCGACTTCGACGCCATTCGCATCAGTCTGGCGTCGCCGGAGAAGATTCTCGCGTGGTCGCACGGCGAAGTGACGAAGCCGGAGACCATCAACTACCGGACGTTCAAGCCGGAGCGAGATGGCCTCTTTTGCGCGAAGATCTTTGGTCCAGTCACCGATTGGGAGTGCCTCTGCGGCAAGTACAAGCGGATGAAGCACCGCGGTGTCATCTGTGACAAGTGCGGTGTCGAGGTGACGCAGGCGCGTGTGCGCCGGGAGCGGCTGGGCCATATCGGGCTGGCCACGCCGGTGAGCCACGTGTGGTTCTTCAAGGGCTTGCCGAGCCGCATTGGCCATCTGCTGGACATCTCGCTGCGCGACCTCGAGCGCGTGCTGTACTTCGAGGCGTACGTCGTCATCGAGCCGGGCACGACGGATCTGAAGATGCACGAGCTGCTCAACGAAGATCAGTTTCGAAAGAAGCGTGAGGAGTTCGGCTTGACGGCGTTCCGCGCGGGCATGGGCGCAGAGGCCATCAAAGAGCTGCTCAAGCGGGTGGAGATTGAGGAGCTCGCCGGCGAGTTGCGCCGCAAGATGAAGGATGAGCAGTCGGCGCAGAAGCGGCTCAAGTTCGCGAAGCGGCTCAAGGTGGTCGACGCCTTCCGGAAGTCGCACAACAAGCCGGAGTGGATGATCCTCGATGTCATCCCGGTGCTGCCGCCGGAGCTGCGGCCGCTCGTCCCGCTCGATGGCGGGCGCTTCGCCACGTCGGACTTGAACGACCTGTATCGGCGCGTCATCAACCGGAACAACCGGTTGAAGAAGCTCATCGAGCTGAAGGCGCCGGACGTCATCATCCGCAACGAGAAGCGGATGCTGCAGGAAGCCGTTGACGCGCTCTTCGACAATGGCCGGCGGGGCCGTGTGCTGCGGGGCGCGAACAACCGGCCGCTCAAGTCGCTGTCGGACACGCTCAAGGGCAAGCAGGGACGATTCCGGCAGAATCTGCTGGGCAAGCGCGTCGACTACTCGGGCCGGTCGGTCATCGTCGTGGGACCGGAGTTGAAGCTGCACCAGTGCGGCCTGCCCAAGAAGATGGCGCTCGAGCTCTTCAAGCCGTTCATCTACAACAAGCTGGAGGAGCGTGGGCTCGTCGCCACGATCAAACAGGCCAAGGAGATGGTCGAGCAGCAGCGGCCCGAGGTCTGGGACGTGCTCGAAGAGGTCATCAAGGAGCACCCGGTCCTGCTCAACCGCGCCCCGACGCTCCACCGCCTTGGGATTCAGGCGTTCGAGCCGACGCTCGTCGAAGGGAAGGCCATTCGAATCCATCCGCTGGTGTGCACCGCGTTCAACGCGGACTTCGACGGCGACCAGATGGCGGTGCACATCCCCCTGTCGCCGGAGGCGCAGATCGAGGCCTCTGTGCTGATGATGGCGTCGAACAACGTCCTCTCGCCGGCCAATGGGCACCCGATTGCCGTGCCGTCGCAGGACATCGTGCTCGGCTGCTACTACCTGACCAAGGCGAAGCCGGGCGCGAAGGGCGAGGGGCGTCTCTTCGGCAACATGGAGGATGTCATCCTCGCGCTCGAGAATGGCCAGCTGGAGACGCTGACGCCGATTCGGCTGCGCTATCGAGGCTCGCTGATCGATCTCACTGTGGCGCGTGACGACCAGGACGTCCTCCACAGTGGCGTGCAGGAGGTCTCTGCCAAGATCGTCAACACGACTGTCGGTCGCGTGATCTTCAACGACGCGCTGCCGGTGGAGATGCCGTTCGTGAACGGCTTGCTGAAGAAGAAGGGGCTCCAGCAGTTGGTGCAGTACTGCTATCTGCACCTCGGCCTCGAAAAGACGGTCGAGATGCTGGACCGCCTCAAGGAGGTCGGGTTCCGGTATGCGACCCGCTCGGGGATGTCGATCGGGATCGATGACCTGGTGATCCCAGCCCACAAGGCGACCATCGTCGACCGGGCGCGTGAGGAGGTGATCAAGGTCGAGCAGCAGTACCTCGACGGTGCCATCACCAACGGTGAACGCTACAACAAGGTGATCGCCCTGTGGTCGGAGGCCACCGAGAGGATTGCCGACGAGATGTTCAGCGAGATGGAAGAGACGGATCGGAACGGGCTGTTCAATCCGGTGTACGTCATGGCCGACTCGGGCGCGCGCGGCAGCAAGCAGCAGATTCGTCAGCTCGCGGGGATGCGCGGCTTGATGGCCAAGCCGTCGGGCGAGATCATCGAGACGCCCATCACGTCGAACTTCCGCGAAGGCCTCACGGTGCTGCAGTACTTCATCTCGACGCACGGCGCGCGCAAGGGACTGGCGGATACGGCGCTGAAGACCGCCGACTCGGGCTACCTCACGCGCCGGCTCGTCGACGTCGCTCAGGACCTCATCATCCAGGACCGGGATTGCGGTACGCTGGACGGCATCGAGGCGCAGGCGATTGTCGAAGGCGGCGAGATCATCGAGCCGCTGCGCGACCGCATCATCGGCCGCGTCGCGCTCGAAGACATCAAGGATCCGTTCACCGGCGACCTCATCGTGGCGGTGAACGAGGAGATCACGGAGGAGCTCGCCTCGCGCATTCAAGAGTCGGGCCTCGAGCGCGTCAAGATTCGCTCGGTGTTGACCTGCGCGTCGCGCCGCGGTGTGTGCGGCAGGTGCTACGGGCGGGACCTCGCCACGGGCCGGATGGTCGAGCTCGGCCTGGCCGTCGGCGTGGTTGCGGCGCAGTCGATCGGCGAGCCGGGCACGCAGCTCACCATGCGGACGTTCCACATCGGTGGGACGGCGTCGCGCATCTCCGAGCAGTCGACGCAGGAGGCCAAGCACGCCGGCCGTGTCCGCTACGACAAGTTGGAGTACGTCCAGGGCCGTAGTGGCGAGTTCATCGTGATGAACCGCACGGCGTCGATCGTGATCCAGGACGACAAGGGTCGCGACCGTGAGCGCTATGCCGTCGTCTACGGTGCACGCCTGCGCGTCAAGGACGGCGAGCGGGTCGAGCAAGACCAGGTGCTCGTCGAGTGGGATCCGTACACGATCTCGATCCTCACGGAGGCGACGGGTACCGTGAAGTTCCGCGACATCATCGACGGTGTCACGGTGCACGAAGAGCTGGATGAGGTGACAGGGCTGTCCCGACGCATCATCGTCGACTCGCCGGACGAGAAGAAGCAGCCATTGATCGAAATACGGTCTGAGGACGGCAAGACCGTGGTGGCTCGCTACCATGTGCCCGTCCACGCCCACCTCATGATAGACGACGGCGAGGAGGTGCGCGCCGGTCAGGTACTGGCGAAGATCCCGCGTGAGACCACCAAGACCAAGGACATCACGGGCGGTCTGCCGCGCGTCGTCGAGCTGTTCGAGGCGCGCAAGCCGCGCGAGAATTCTGCCGTCATTAGCGAGATCGATGGCACGGCCAAGATGGGGGGCATCGTCAAGGGGCTGCGGAAGGTCTACATCGTCCCGGACGAGCCGGGCGCCGAACCGCGCGAGTACTCGCTGCCGCGCGGCGTGCACGTCAACGTGCAGGACGGCGATCGCGTGCAGGCTGGCGAGCCGTTGATGGACGGGCCCAGCAATCCGCACGACATCCTGGCGGTGCTCGGCGAGAAAGAGCTGCAGAGCTATCTGGTCAACGAGATTCAAGAGGTCTATCGGCTCCAAGGTGTCAACATCAACGACAAGCACATCGAGGTCATCGTCCGGCAGATGATGCGGTGGGTGAAGATCGAGGACGTCGGCGACACCGAGTTCCTCGTTGACGACTACGTGGACCGGTTCCGATTCATGGAAGAGAACGAGCGCGTGATTGCGGACGGTGGCCAGCCAGCCAAGGGCCGGCCAATGTTGCTCGGGATCACGAAAGCTTCGCTCTCGACCGACTCGTTCATTTCCGCGGCATCGTTCCAGGAGACGACACGCGTGCTGACCGAGGGATCGATCGCGGGTCGGGTGGACTTCCTCCGCGGCTTGAAAGAGAACGTCACGATGGGCCGGCTCATCCCGGCGGGCACGGGCTACGATTACTACAGGGGTGTCCGGATCCCGCACGACGAGCCGCCGCCACCGCCGCCGCCTGCCGCGGATGAGATCGATCTGGAACACGAGATGGAGTATCTCGCCGACGCGGACGAGCTCCTCGACCGCGAGCGTGGCGAGGTGCTGGACTAGCCGGGCAGGGTGAAGGAGTCCGAAGACCGCCTCGCTACGCGAATTCTGGTGTGACAGCACACTAGGACACTAGGACACTAGCGGCCGCCTCGCCTCGGCGAGGCGGCCCCACCGTCGTTCATGGTAACGGCGCGTTCGCCGAACGCGCCGTTCTCGAGGACTTCTCCATGACGCACTGTCGTTCTAGCGGGCCGTGGCTTGCAGCCGCGCCCCCCGACGCTCGCTTGAGAACTCGAAACTTGACACAGTGCGTCAAGGTTCTCGTTCTCAAGGGTGCTCGAGTGCTCTTGGGGCTGGCCGTTGGCGTCGTCTTTGCGACGGCGGTCTCGGTTCAGGCCCAGAGCCTCGCGGAGCTCGAAAAGAGGACGACCGTTCACACGCTGAAGAACGGCTGGACGTTCATCATCGTCGAGCGGCCAGACACGGCGCCGGTGTTTGCCTTTGCGACACAAGCGGACGTGGGATCGGCGCAGGAGATCCCAGGGATCACGGGTCTCGCCCACATGTTCGAGCACATGGCGTTCAAGGGCACGCCCAACATCGGGACAACGGACTACGAGAAAGAACGTCTGGCCATCGAGGAGATGGAGCAAGCGTATCAGGCCTACGAAGCGGCACGGCTTGCGCGCCATCCGGACAAGGCCGACGTCGACAAGCTGAAGAAGGCGTTCGAGCAGAAGCAGGCGGACGCCAATCGCTATGTGGTGCCGAATGCCTTTGGTGAAGTCATCGAGCGGGAAGGCGGCGTCGGGCTCAACGCCGGTACCAGCGCCGATTCGACGGTCTATTTCTATTCCCTGCCGGCCAACAAGGTCGAGCTCTTTGGGTACCTGGAATCGGAGCGCTTTCAGCGGCCGGTGTTCCGTGAGTTCTACAAGGAGCGCGACGTGGTCATGGAGGAACGGCGCCTGCGCACCGACAGCCAACCGATCGGCAGGCTGGTCGAGAAGTTCATCGGTGCGGCGTTCAGCGCGCACCCATATCACCAGCCGGTCGTCGGCTACATGAGCGATTTACAAACGTTCACGCTGACCGACGCGGAGGCCTTCTACCAGAAACACTACAGGCCCGCGAACCTGGTGACGGTCATCGTGGGCAACATCGAGGCGGCGGCAGTCATTCCGATCCTCGATCGGTACTTCGAGCGGATCCCTGCCGGGCCGGAGCCGGCTCCTGTGCGTACGGTCGAACCGGAGCAGACCGCTGAGGTCGTCCTCACGCTGCGCGATCCGTCACAGCCGTTCTATCTCGAGGGCTATCACAAGCCAGCCGGGACCGATCCGGAGGAACCGATCTACGATGCGCTCGGGGACATTTTGGGCCGCGGTCGTACATCGCGTCTGTACAAGAGCCTCGTGCGAGACCAAAAGGTGGCCGTCGGAGCACAGGCATTCGGCGGGTTCCCTGGATCGAAGTACCCGAATCTCTTCACGTTCTATATCGTGAGCGCGGTGGGCGTGCCAGGCGAGAAGGTGCAAGCGGCGCTACGGGCCGAGATCGAGAAGCTCAAGACCGAGGACGTCACAGACGAGGAGCTGGAGCGGTTCAAGACGCGCTCGCGCGCAGATCTCGTACGCTCGCTCAACAGTAACTCCGGGCTGGCCGGGCAGCTGGCGGCATACCAGACGCTGTTTGGCGACTGGCGCGAGATGTTCCGGTACCTCGATCGCCTGGACAAGGTGACGAAGGCGGACATCCGGCGCGTGGCCAATGAGCTCTTCGAGGATACGAACCGGACTGTCGGCCAGATCGTCACGGAGAGCGCCGAGGCAGAGACGAAGACAGGGCAGTAAGTTTTGAGTTATGGGTTGTGAGTTCTGAGTCATGAGTATGTTCGCCATGCGATCGCGCCTGCTGGTGGGGTTGCTCGTTGCGGGTTTACTGTCCGTAGCGCCAGCGCTGGCGCAGGTGAAGCAAGCGGACGATCTCGAGTATCCGCCGCTGCCCACCGTCGACATCCCAACACCGGAGCGGGTGGTGCTGCCGAATGGCCTGGTGCTGATGGTCATTGAGGACCACGAGCTGCCACTGGTCAACGCGAGTGCCCGCATCCGCACCGGGTCGCTCGTCGAGCCGGCCGACGACGTGGGCCTGGCAAGCGTGACCGGCGCGATGTTGCGCGCCGGCGGGACGGTGTCGCTTCCGCCCGACGAGCTCGACGCGTTTCTCGAGAGCAAGGCCGCCTCCGTGGAGACCAGCATCGGTCTCGATGTCGGGCGCGCGTCGGTCAGCGCGCTCAAGGAAGATTTCCCGGAAGTGCTCCAAGTGTTCGCCGATGTGTTGCACCGGCCCGCGTTCGACGCCGGACGCATCCAGGTGGAGGTTCAGAGCCAGAGCGCCTCGATCGCACGTCAAAACGACGATCCCGGCGACATCCTGTCCCGCGAGTTCGACAACGTGCTGTACGGCACGGAGTCACCGTACGCCCGGGTCCCGACGTACCAAACGATTGGCAATATCGCACGCGAAGATCTGGTCGCTTGGCACGAGAAGTACTTTCATCCGAACCGCATCGTCCTTGGCGTCTGGGGCGACATCACCGTGGCGGATGCCACGGCGCTCGTGAAGAAAATCTTCGGAGACTGGCCGAAGGGACCGGAGCCGCCGCCGCTCGAGAAAGAGTTCCCGCCGCCGCCGGACACGCCCCGTCCGGGTGTGTATCATGCACTCAAGAAGGACGTGAACCAGTCCAATATCACGATTGGGCATCAGGGTGAGCTACGAACAGGCGATCCGGACTTCTTTCCCGTCGCGGTGCTGAACGAGGTCTTGGGTGGGAGCTTTGCATCGCGTCTCTTCTCTAACGTGCGATCGGCCAAGGGTCTCGCTTACGCCGTCTCCGGCTCTGTCGACTCGAGCTTCGTCCGAGTCCAGCCGTTCTCGATGTTCATGACAACGAGGACGCAAACGACTGGGGCAGGCATCGATGCGCTGCTTGCAGAGGCTGAGGCGATTCGCGCCGCCAAGCCCCCAACCGATGCGGAGGTGGCGCGTGGGAAGGCCGCGATCCTCAACTCGTTCGTCTTTCAGTTCGCCACCGTTGGACAGGTCATCAATCGGCAGCTCGACTTCGAGTACTACGACGTGCCGCTCGACTGGCTGGATCGCTATCGCGCCGAAATCGAGAAGGTCACGACCTCGCAGGTTCGAACGGTTGCGCAGAAGTACATCCACCCCGATCGTTTCTCAATCGTTGTTGTCGGCACGGGGGAGGAATACGACAAGAAGCTGGATGCATTCGGCGCCGTCCGCACCCTCGACATCAGCATTCCGCCGCCGCCCAGTGGCCAGCCCAGTGGCCAGCCCAGTGGCCAGCCGAGCGGCCAGCCCCCGAGCGGCCAGCCGAGCGGCGAGCCCCCGAGCCCGGCGGGTGCCTCCAACAAGGAGGCGGCGCCGATCTCCCCGGCGGCCTTGATGGCGGCAAACGCCATGCTGGACAAGGCGACCGACGCTGTTGGTGGTCTCCAGAAGCTGCGCGACCTGACGAGCTATCAGCAGACCGCGACAATGCAGATGCCCGGTCCGCAGGGCCAGGCGGTCAAGGTGCGTCTCACTGTCGTGATGCCCAACAAGGTTCATCAGGAGATGACGAGCGCGGTTGGAACCACGGCGATCGTGGTCACGCCGGACGCGTCGTTCCTCACGGGGCCGCAGGGCACGATGGCGATGCCGGAGAGCCGGCGCGCGATGGTTGAACGGGAGGCTTGGTATGACCCCCTCCTGATTCTGGTCGCGCGTGGCCGTCCAGGATTCAAGGCCATTCACACGGGCAAAGGCAGTGTTGGCGAGACTACTGTTCAGCTAGTGGATGTCAGCCGCAGTGACGATACGGTGACGCTTGGGATCGATGGTGCGACCGGACGGATCCTGAGCATGACCTATCGAGGAATGGGCACGTCCGGGGAGCCCGCCACGATCGAGCAGCGCTTCGATGACTTTCGGACCGTCGAGGGCTATACCGTGCCCTTCAAGGTCATGAGCACGATCGACGGTAAGCCTGGCCCGGCAGCCACGATCCAGGCAGTGGCCGTCAATGCCAAGGTGGATCCAGCCTTGTTTACAAAACCTGAGGGTTAGTGCTACACTCGTCAGGTTCTAAAGGAGTCAGGACACCCTATCTGGCTCCGAGCGCCGGGAGGGCGTCTCGCCACGGCGAGGCGAAGGCCTGCCTGTTACGAGCCGAGACGGTCGGTTCGCCTCGACGACGATATCGCGAATAGGGGAATGAGCTCCGAGTGCCAAGCTGCTGCCCGCAGCTTTTAGGCTTGGGGCGTCTCGTCAGCGGCATGCAAGCTCGTCGCTGTGCGTGTGTCTGGAGTTGCTGTGCCGACGATCAGCCAGTTGGTTCGAAAAGGCCGCGACAAGGTGCAGGTCAAGACGAAGAGTCCCGCCCTGCAAGGCTGTCCACAAAAGCGCGGCGTGTGCGTCCGCGTCTTCACGCAGACGCCCAAGAAGCCAAACTCGGCACTGCGGAAGGTTGCTCGCGTCCGGCTGACGCACGGGATCGAGGTTACGACCTACATCCCCGGTGTCGGCCATAACCTGCAGGAGCACTCGCTCGTGCTCGTGCGCGGCGGTCGTGTCAAGGACCTGCCTGGTGTGCGTTATCACGTCGTGCGCGGCACGCTGGATGCGACGGGCGTTACGAACCGCAAGCAAGGCCGATCGAAGTACGGAGCGAAGAGACCCAAGGCCTGACGGCGTACTTGGTTCTCGGTCCCTGGTGCTTGGTTCTGGCGCGGCTTCGCCGCGCCCCAACGCCTAGGCGCACCAAGCACCAAGAACGAAGAACCAAGGACCTGAGAAGTGCTATGCCACGGAGACGAGAAATCACGCGACGGGAGCTGGCGCCGGATCCGCTGTACAACAGCGCGTTGGTGACCAAGTTCATCGGTGTCGTCATGAAGGACGGAAAGCGGAGCGTCGCCGAGCGGATTCTCTATCGCAGCTTCGACATGATCCGGGACAAGACTGGTGACGAGCCGATCAAAGTGTTCAAGAAGGCGGTGGACAACACCAAGCCGAGCGTCGAGGTGAAGTCGAGGCGCGTCGGCGGGTCGAACTATCAGGTGCCCGTCGAGGTGAACCCGAACCGCCGCTTGTCGCTGGCGATCCGTTGGCTCGTGGGACAGGCGCGGTCGCGCGGCGACGGGAAGACGATGGAGGAACGGCTCGCCAACGAGCTGCTCGATGCGTCGAACCTGCGTGGCGGGGCTGTGAAGAAGCGAGAAGACACACATCGCATGGCGGAGGCAAACAAGGCCTTTGCCCACTATCGCTGGTAACACCGAATTGGAGTACGTCGCGCGTGGCCTTTCCGCCTTCGCACTTTTGCGCTTCGGCGGACCCGCCGTAGCCTTGGCGGAGGCTGGCAGGCCGCGCGTGCAAGGGGCTCAACGCCCCTTCGCTACCTGAGTCGAGAGTCATGGCGCGAACGGTACCACTGAACAGAACGCGCAACATCGGCATCATGGCGCACATCGATGCCGGGAAGACAACGACGACCGAGCGCGTCCTGTATTACACCGGCATCACCTACAAGATAGGTGAGGTGCATGAAGGCACCGCGGTGATGGATTGGATGGAGCAGGAACAGGAGCGTGGCATCACGATTACGTCTGCCGCGACCACCTGCTTCTGGCGGGACCATCGCATCAACATCATCGATACGCCGGGCCACGTGGACTTCACGGCCGAGGTGGAGCGCTCGCTTCGCGTTCTCGATGGCGCCATCGCGGTGTTCGATGCGGTCGCCGGTGTAGAGCCGCAGTCGGAGACGGTCTGGCGGCAAGCGGACAAGTATCGGGTGCCCCGGATCTGTTTCGTCAACAAGATGGACCGCGTCGGGGCCAACTTCACTCGAACGGTCGAGCAGATTGCCAGCCGGCTGCAGGGCAACCCTGTCGTGATTCAATTGCCGATTGGCAGTGAGGACAAGTTCATCGGCATCGTGGATCTCGTGCGGATGCGCGCCCTCGTGTGGATGGACGAGACGCTTGGTGCGGGATCGCACGAAGAGGAGATCCCCGCGGCGCTGCAGGAGGAAGCAGCGCACTATCGTGAACAGCTCATCGAGAAGGTGAGCGAGGTCGACGACAAGGTCCTCGAAAAGTACCTGGCGGGCGAGCCCATTGGCGAGGAGGAGATCCGAGCCGCGTTGCGCAAGCGCACGATCGAGTCGATCCATCGCCAGAGCGCGGCAGTGTTCGTTCCGGTGCTCTGCGGCGCGGCGTTCAAGAACAAGGGCGTGCAGCCGTTGCTCGACGCCGTGGTCGACTACTTGCCGTCGCCGGTCGACGTCCCCCCCATCGAAGGCCTCGAGCCGCGCAAGGATGGGGAGCAGGCCGTCGCGGAGCGGCCGTCTTCGGACGACGCACCGTTCTCGGCCCTCGCGTTCAAGATCATGACCGACCCGTTCGTCGGTCAGCTCACCTTCATTCGCGTCTACTCCGGCGTGATGAAGTCCGGCGCGACGGTGTACAACTCGACCAAGGGGAAGCACGAGCGCATCGGCCGTCTCCTGAAGATGCACGCCAACAAGCGTGAGGAGATCAAAGAGGTCTACGCCGGGGACATCACCGCAGCGGTGGGGCTCAAGAGCGTGATGACGGGCGACACAATCTGCGATGAGAAGCAGCCGGTCGTGCTCGAGTCCATGGATTTTCCGGAGCCGGTCATCTCGCTGGCCATCGAGCCAAAGACCAAAGCGGATCAAGAAAAGCTGGGACAGGGCCTCGCGAAGCTCATGGCGGAAGATCCCACCTTCCGCGTGAAGACCGACACGCAGACCGGTCAGACGATCATCGGCGGCATGGGCGAGCTGCACCTGGAGATCATTGTCGACCGCCTGAAGCGCGAGTTCAACGTCGAGGCGAGTGTCGGCCGGCCGCAGGTTGCATACAAGGAAACGATCACCTCGGCGGCCGAAGGTGAAGGCCGCTACATACGACAGACCGGTGGCCGCGGCCAGTACGGGCACGCGAGGATCCGTCTCGCGCCGCGCCAGCATGGCGAGGGGTACGAGTTCGTCAATGCGATTGTTGGTGGCTCGGTTCCGAGGGAGTTCATCAAGCCAATCGACGAGGGTATCCGCGAAGCGCTGACGACCGGCGTGCTGGCCGGCTACCCGGTCGACGATGTGGCCGTGGAGCTCTACGACGGGTCGTCCCATGACGTCGACTCGTCGGAGATGGCGTTCAAGATTGCCGGCTCGATGGCGTTCAAGGATGCAGCGCGGAAGGCGCGGCCCATCCTGCTCGAGCCGATTGTGCGTGTCGAGGTGGTGGTGCCCAAGGAGTACATGGGCGACGTGATGGGCGATCTCGCCAGCCGCCGCGGACACATCCAAGGTCAGGAGGAGCGCGGCGGCACGCAAATCATCAATGCGCGCGTGCCGCTCTCCGAGATGTTCGGCTACGCGACCGACTTGCGCTCACGGACGCAGGGCCGGGCGACGTATTCGATGCACTTCGATCGCTACGAGCCGGCGCCGCAGAACGTCGCAGAAGAGGTCGTGGCACGAGTGCAAGGTCGATGAGGATTTGTAGGCCCGACAAGTTCGGTCGGGCGGTGGAGGAGCGAGGGGCCCGTAGCGAGGGGCCTTTAGCCCCCTCGGGACGGTAGATTCGGCGCCCCTCGCGTGCGCGAACGGAGAATACGGCGATGGCGAAGGAAAAGTTCGAGCGGTCGAAGCCGCACGTGAACATCGGGACGATCGGGCACATCGACCATGGGAAGACGACGCTGA
>WHTT01000099.1 GCA_009377605.1 Luteitalea sp. | reverse complement strand
GTAGCCACACAGCGTCGACCACCGACCCAGCCGATCGGCGCAGCAGATCGAAATGAGCCCGTCTCGTCAGCTCTCCAGACCGCGCCGTCCATTGCCAACGATGGTGTAGCTCCGAGCCCCACTCCTGCTGCCAGTTCTTTCGCAGGCTGGCGGGAACAATCACGCTGACGAGGCGGATGAAGAACAGACAGAATCGGAGCGTCGCTGCCGTCGGTTGCGCGCTCATGACGTTACCCCTCGCCGCGCGGGTCTGATCCTGGGGAGCGTGCGCGGGACGATCTCCTGCAGAGCGCGGTAGCGGTTCAGGGCGTCGGCGAGTATGCGTTCTCCGGCAGCGGTCAGCTCGTAATACCGGCGTGTTGGGCGCTGCTCGCGACGTGCCTGTGCCTCGGCTTCCCAGCGGGAGCGGACGAGGCCTTCGCGATCGAGCCGCCGCAGTATGGGGTACACCGTGCCGCTGGGGAGGCCGGTCGCATCCATGACGTCGAAGCCGTAGTGGTAGCGGCGTGAGAGGGCGTGCAGAACAAGTGTGGTCGGGTAGGTCAGCTTCACGGCCAAGACCGTCGCGCAGGCTGTCGATGTCTATATAACAAGTATTCTACATAGATGGCCGTGTCAAGCTGAGGGCATAAACGTCTCTATGAAGGTGGGCATCGCTGGCACTCTCCCCCGCAGTAGAAGGGCTGTGCGACGGCAGCCCGTCCAACGTTGTCATCTAGCAGGGGGAGATCCGCCATATGAGACAACATCAGTTCGCTGTATCCCTGTTCGCCTGCCTGACTGCCCTGCCGGCCGCGGCGCAGGTCGGCCATGACCATCGTCATCCGGCCGGGGAATCGCTCGGGCGTGTGCATTTCGCCGTCACGTGCGAGCCGGGAACGCAGGCCGCCTTCGACACGGCCACTGCGCTCCTGCACTCCTTCGGGTACGAAGAAGCTCGCCAGGCGTTCCAGTCAATCACGGAGAAGGACCCGACGTGCGGTATGGCTCACTGGGGTGTGGCCATGACGTACTACCATCCGCTCTGGGCAGCGCCAACGCCGGAGGAGCTGGCGGCAGGCAAGACGGCCGCCGAGGCGGCCGCGAACTTGAAAGCACGTAGCGAGCGCGAGCAACGCTACATCGCCGCCATTGGGACGTTCTATGCTCGGACCGACACGCTCGACCACAGAGCACGCGCCGGTGCGTACCGCTCGGCGATGGCCACGTTGGCCGGGGACCTCCCGCAAGACGAGGAGGCGCAGATCTTCTACGCGCTCGCAGTGCTGGGAACGGCGCCTCCGAACGACCCGACGTTCGCACACCAGAAGCAGGCCGCAGAGATCCTGAATGGGCTGCTTCGGGATCATCAGGACCATCCCGGAATCCTTCACTACACGATTCACGCGTTCGATTACCCGCAGATCGCGTCGCTGGCGCTGCCCGCCGCGCGCGCGTATGCGAAGGTGGCGCCAGCCTCGCCACATGCGCTCCACATGCCGTCGCACATCTTCACACGGTTGGGTCTCTGGGATGAGTGCATCGCCTCGAACATCGACTCTGCCGCAGCAGCCAAGCGCCTTGCCAACAGAATGCATCCAGGAAAGGCTTCGTTCGATGCACTTCACGCCCTCGATTACCTCGAATACGCCTACCTCCAGCAGGGCAAGGACTCCAAGGCGCGGGAGGTGCTCGACGAAGTCTCTGCCGCTTCCGAGTTCGACGAGCCAAACTTCGCGGCGGGATACGCGCTGCTCGCCGTGCCGGCGCGTTATGCGCTCGAGCGGCGCGATTGGAAGGGGGCGGCAGCGCTCGAGGTGCCAGCCGTGTCGCTGCCGTGGGATCGCTTCTTGTACGCTCGGGGGCTCCCGCTGTTCGCGTCGGCGGTCGGCGCCGCGCGCAGCGGTGACCCTACACGTGCCCGCGGGTCGTTGACAGAGCTGGAGAAGATTGAAATGGCGGTCGAGAAGGCGCCACCGCCCGGGCCGTACGATTGGGCGGGGCAGGTCGCATCGCTCCGTCTCGCAGCAGCGGGCTGGGTTGCCTTTGGCGCTGGGGACAACGCGAAGGCGGTAAGCCTGTTGACCGCTGCGGCAGAGAAAGAGGAGGCGGTCGGCAAGCACCCGGTCACGCCTGGTTCGATTCTACCTGCCCGTGAACAGTTGGGTGATCTGCTCCTCGAGCTCGCGCGACCGCGTGAGGCGCTCGAGGCCTACCAAGCGTCGCTGGCGGATGCGCCGAAGCGCTTCAACAGTCTGGCCGGAGCGGCAACCGCCGCCGAGCGCATAGGCGACAGGACGCGCGCCCGACGGTACTACGAGGAGCTCATGGCGCTGTGTGGCGACGGCTGCGAGCGTCCTGCCGCCAAGAAGGCGCAGGCGTTTCTTGCTGCACAGTGAGGCTCGTCCATCGGCAGATATCGGTGAACCTCGACGCGTCGACACTCGTCATTACCGGTAACTGTTACCGATGCCGCTCCTCCACGATTTGCGCTTTGCGCTCCGTCTGATGTGGAAGGACCGCTGGCTCACCGCCGCGGCGGTGTCGGCGCTCGCCCTCGGCATCGGCCTGAACACCACCGTTTTCACATTCGTGAACGCCGTCCTGGTTCGCGGCCTGCCGTTTCCCGAGCCAGATCGCATCCTCCACGTCGATTCGCAACGGCTGGTCGGGGACCGTGACCACCTTGGCGTCTCGTACCTGGATTGGCAGGATTGGCGTCGCGACACGACCGCCTTCGAGGATTTGGGCGCCTGGTCCGGCGGCGCGATGAACATCAGCGAGCCGGGGCATCTTCCAGAGCGCCTCAGTGGAGCCCGGGTGTCGGCCAATACATTTCGCCTGCTCCGCCAGCAACCGCTCCTGGGGCGTGATTTCGTGTCTGGGGAGGATCGCAACGGCAGCGAATCGGTCGTCATTCTCGGTTACGGCATGTGGCAGGAGCGCTACGGCGGCGATCCCAACGTGCTCGGCCGTGTCATCCGCATCGACGAAGAGCCCTGCACGATCGTCGGCGTCATGCCGGAAGGCATGCAATTCCCAACAAACGCGAGGCTGTGGCGGCCGCTCGTGCTGGAGGCGGCCGACAAGGAGCGAGACGACCGGCGGCTGAACGTCTTTGGCAGGCTGAAGCCGGGCGTGTCGCAGGCGCAGGCCCAGGCCGAGCTCGCCGTCATCGCCAGGGCACTTGCGAAACAGTACCCGCAGACGAACAAGGAGACGACCGTCGTCCTCAGCACGTTCAACGAGCGCTTCAACGGCGGCTCCATCCGGCTGGTCTTCCTGAGCCTGATGGGTGCGGTCGGGTTCGTGCTGCTCATCGCCTGCGCGAATGTGGCAAACCTGCTGCTGTCGCGCTCCGTGCAGCGGACGCGTGAGATCGCCGTGCGGGTGGCTCTGGGCGCAAGCCGGTGGCGCATCATCCAGCAACTGCTGGCTGAGAGTGTGTTGCTCGCCTTCCTCGGAGGCGCCCTCGGCCTCGGTCTTGCGGCAATCGGCGTCCGGCTGTTCGACCAGGCAGTCTCGGATGTGGGCAAGCCTTACTGGATCGTCTTCTCCATGGACTGGAAGGTCTTCACCTTTCTCGTGGCGGTCTGCGTCGCGACCGGCGTTGTCTTTGGCCTCGCACCAGCTTTCCAGGTGTCCCGAACGAAAGTCACCGAGGCGTTGAAGGAGGGCGGCCGCGGTCAGGCGGGTGGCCCTCGTGCGCGCCGATTCACGTCGGTGATGGTGGTCTCCCAGATCGCGCTGACGCTCGTGCTCTTGACGGGCGCTGGTCTCATGGTGCGAAGCTTCTTCAAGCTCTATCGGCTCGATCTTGGCATCGATGGGTCGCCGATCCTCACCATGCGATTGAACCCGTCGGAGCGGAGGTACCCGGACGAGGATGCACGTCGGCAGTTCTACGATCGCTTGGCCAAGGAGCTCGATGGCGTCGGCGGCGCCGCCTCGGTCACCTTTGCGTCGCATCCGCCGGTGGGGGGCGCGATGCGGCGCAGGCTGGAGATCGATGGGCGTACAGTGGGGGAGGGCGAGCGCCTACCCGAGGTCTCGACCGTGCTCGTCGGCGATCGCTACTTTGCCACGCTCGGGCTCACGTTGTGGCGGGGGCGTGACTTCGGCCCCCGAGACGGACTGCCCGGGGCGGAAGCGACCATCGTGAGCGAGCGGTTCGTCGCACGCTTCTTCAGCAACGAGGATCCCCTCGGCCGGCGGATCCGGCTCACGGCCGGCGAGGAGGAGCCTGGCCGGTGGCTGACGATTGTGGGTGTGAGCCCGACGATCCGACAAGCACAGGTTCACGAGATCGAGCCGGATGCCGTGGTATATCTGCCCTACCGTCTCGAGCCGGCCGGCTTCACCACACTCCTCGCCCGCGCACGCGGCGAGCCCTCGATCCTCACAACGCCCCTGCGGCGCGCCGTGCAATCGATCGATGCCGACTTGCCGGTGCACGCCGTGTATACCTTTGACGCCCTGCTCGCGCGGTCACGCTGGCCGTACCGTGTCTTCGGCACGATGTTCGCGCTGTTTGCGCTCATCGGGCTCCTGTTGTCGTCGGTTGGCATCTATGCGGTCATGGCCTACGCGGTCAGCCAGCGGCGGCAGGAGATCGGTATCCGCATCGCGTTGGGCGCCGGCTCCAGCAGGGTCGCGCTTGGCATGCTGCGCGGCGGTCTCCTGCAGTTAGCGGTCGGCTTGGCGCTTGGGTTGGCGGGCGCTTACGGCGTGAGCCGGCTGCTCGAGAGCCTGCTCGTCCAGACGACATCGACCGATCCCCTGACATTCGGCACGATCATCGCGCTGCTGTCCGCCGTGACGATCGTCGCCTGTCTGCTCCCTGCGCGGCGTGCCGCACGCGTAGACCCGATCGTCGCGCTCCGCGCGGAATGAGGCTTGCGCGCCAGGCGGTATTCCCTGGACTCTCCGGTGAACGAAATGGTCAACCGACGTGCGGTGGGTGTGAGCTAGTGGGCTAGTCAACTCGCAGAGCGCGCATTGGATCCACGCGTGACGCGCGGCGCGCCGGCAGGTAGGCCGCCAGTGCCGCGATGACGACCAGGGCGGTCACGGCTGCGCCGTGCGCCATAGGATCCAAAGGTGAGATGCCGAAGAACAGCGTTGCCATCGTGCGCGAGGCAACGAATCCGAGAGGGAGGCCGACAATCAGCCCAATCACCACGAGGGTGAAGGCTTCGCGCAGGATCAGCCATTGGACGGCGCCGCGGCTCGCGCCCAGCGCAACACGCAGGCCGAGCTCCGCCGTGCGCCGCGTTATTGCGTACGAGATCGTGCCGTAAAGGCCCAGACACGCGAGGAACAGCGCCACGCCGCCGAAGGCCATCGTCAGCGAGGTCATCAGCCACTCCTGACGCATCGCCCGGACCACGCGGTCGCCGAGCGGCTCGATGGGTGCGAGACGCAGCCGCGGCTCGGCCTCACGCAGCGTGTTGCGGATCTCCGCGGCGAGCGCGGCGGGTGCGCCCGCCGCTCGAATCTCGATGCTGGTGAGGTAGAGCTCGGTCTGCGTGACCGGTCGATACGCCATGTTGACTGCACCGGCCGTCAGGTCATCGGACCGGGCGTCCTGCACGACGCCGATGATCTCGAACGCCTCCTCGTCGAACTCCTCGTCGTAGCTCCAACGCTTGCCAATCGGGCTCTGATCCTGGAAGTATCGACGAGCCATCGTCTCGTTGATCACGCTGACTTTCCGGCTGGTAGCCACGTCCTGCGGCCCGAACGCCCGGCCGTGGACGATTGTCAGGCGGACCGTGCGGAAGTAATCGGTCGTGACGACTTCGTCCAGTAATCTGAGCTGTTCGTCGCGTCCGCGCGTGTAGCCTTCCGCTTCGAAGCGGCTGATCCATCGCGACCCGGAGAACGGTCCGCTGGCGGACATGCTCGCTCTGGCCACGCCGGGGAGGGCGTTGACGTGCTCAACGATCCGACGATAGAGCGCCGGTAGCTGGGCTTGCGTGTAGCCGGCGGCGCGTGGGTCGACACCTGTGACCAGCAGGCGGTCGCGGTCGAAGCCGATATCGACACGCGTGAGCTCCTGCAGGCTCCGTGCGAACAGCCCGGCAACGATCAGCAGGAGCAACGAGAAAGCCATCTGGCCGGCGACGAGCAGCCTGCCACCGAACCACCTGCGACCCACACGACTGCCGCCGGATCCGATGGCACCGCGCGTCTGCGCTTTCAAGGCATCGGCCAGCTGCACGCGTGTGCTGCGCTGTGCCGGCAGCAGGCCGAAGACGAGACCCGTTGACAGCGACACGGCTAGCGCGAAGCCGAGCACGCGCCAGTCGGGACGGACGTCGAGGGCGGTGACCCGAGTACCGTCGTTCGCGAGAGTCAAGAGGCCGCTGCTGCCCCAGTAGGCCACGACCAGTCCTAGCGCACCGCCGATCAGCGAGAGAAGCAGGCTCTCGGTGAGGAGCTGACGCATCAGACGCTCCCGTCCGGCGCCAATAGAGAGACGAATCGCCATCTCGCGGTGGCGGTTCGTAGCGCGGGCCAGCAGCAGGCTTGCGATGTTGGCACAGGCGATCGTGAGCAGGAGAGCAACCATTCCGAAGAGGACCAGCAACGGGGTGGTCAGATCATCGCGCATTGACGACAGTCCGCGGGATCCCGACGTGAGCACCACACGGCTCGACTGATACTGCCGGCGGAGCTCCGCCTCATCCCGGTAGCCGGATCGCTGCGCGTAATCGCGCTGCATCGCCAGCGTCATCGCCTCGGACACGGCCGGCACCGCGTCTGCCGGCATGCGCAGGAAGAGGTCCAGCCAGGAGACCTCGCGCTGCGGCGGCCAGGGCTTCTGCGTGTCGCCGTTGATGCTGCCCACGTCGCTGGCGTAGTGTACGGCTGCCTGCATCATGATTGGCACCCACATGTCCGGGTTACGAGTGCCTACGGTCGTGCCAAAGAATCGCGGCGCGGTGACACCGACAATCGTGACGGGCGTGCCGTTCACGATCACGACGCGCCCGACCGCGTTCGTGGCGCGGCCGAATTTGCGGCTCCAGTAGGCGTCGCTGATCACGGCCACCGGATGATCGTCCAGAGTACGGTTGTCGCCGGGGCCAAGCAGACGGCCGATCTGCGGGTGTTGGCGCAGCACGCTGAAGTAGTCGCCCGCCACCAGCTGCACCTCAGCCGACTCGGCCGTGGCGGGGTTGCTCCCTGCCGTCCCGATCTGCATCGATTGGATGCTGCTGACCGCGGCTACTTCGGCCCGTTCAGCCACCAGCTCGCCGACGCCTCGGTACGCCGGATACGAGAAGCGCGGATCGAGCTGCTCCATGCGAGCGACCTGGGCAACGTAAAGCTGCTCCGGCTGGTCCACGGGCAGTGCCCGCAACACGATTGCGTTGATCAACGAGAAGATGGCGCTGCTGGCGCCAATACCCAGCGCCAGCGACACGATGGCAACGACGGTGAAGCTGGGACTACGCGCGAGCAGGCGCGCACCGAACCTGAGATCTCGAAGAAGATCTTCGAGAGGGCGCAGGGTGCGCGCGTCTCGGCACGCCTCCTTCGCCTGATCGAATCGGCCGAGGCGACGCGGGACCCGTCCGTGCGCCTCGTCCGATGTCGATTCACCGGCGTGAGCGCGGGTCTCCATTTCTTGAAAATGAAACCGCAGCTCTTCGTCCAGCTCGCGCTCGGCCGTGCGACGCCGCAGGAACGATCGCAGCGCCATCCGCACGCGATAATGCAGTCGAATGGCCATGGCCTCAGACGGTATCGAGCAAAGTGGTGACGGCACCCGAGAGCCGGCGCCACTGTTTTGCCTCGCGTCCCAGCTGCGCTCGACCGGCTCGTGTGAGCGAGTAATACTTCGCCCGGCGACCTGCGTCGCTCTCGCCCCATGCGGCCGAGATCCACCCCTGATGCTCGAGGCGGTGGAGCGCAGGATAGAGCGAGCCCGGCTGCACCTGGAGCACGTCGCCGGAGATCTGCTGGATGCGCAGCGTGATGCCCCAGCCGTGCATTGGCGCCAGCGCGAGCGTCTTCAGAATGAGAAGGTCGAGCGTGCCCTGCAGAAGATCGGTTGGCTTACCCATGGGAGCGGTGCGCGCGTGGTTGCGGTCGTAACATCATCCGTCTCTCTCTCTCGATGTTCGAGAGTACAGCCGTCTCTCTCGACTGTCAAGAGAGGAGGAGCTCAGGGCGGACAGCATCAACGCATGATCCCTCCAGGGTCTTCTGAGGTTGGCACAAAGCCTGTGCCCAACTGGTCCCGGTGTCGCCTGCGGATGCGACTGAGTGCCCGTCTGCATCTCCCACTGACCACAGCGGGTTTGACAAGTGCTGCAGCGGTATACTAGTTTGTTCTAGGTCTAGCAACGAACAGTATCGGAGCATCCTGTCGAGTGACGGCACACAAGCAGAAGGATCTCTTCCCCGGGGCGTTGGAGATAATGATTCTCCAGAGCCTCAAGCAGCGGCGGCTCCACGGCTACGCGCTCGTGCAGCACATCAAGCGCACCTCCAACGACCTGCTCCGCGTCGAGGAGGGCTCCCTCTATCCCGCCCTGCAGCGCATGCTGAAAGCCGGCTGGGTGAAAGCGCACTGGAGCGTCTCCGCGAGCGGCCGCCGAGTGCGACTCTATGAGCTGACCGCCGCTGGCGCCAAGCATTTGGATCGTGAAGTGTCGAGCTTCGAGCGCATGCTGGAAGGCATCCGACTCGTGCTGTCGCCGGCGAAGTCATGAACTGGATCGAGCAGTTCGCCTCTCGCCGGGCATGTGTTCCTCCGGGCCCCGTAGGCGGTGTTGATTCGACACAGGCAGTTCGGAGCGACTAGCCTCATCCTGCCTGCGTTGCCGGCGTGCGACCGTACTTCTGTGTCGCGTAGCCGACAATCAGCCCGAGCACGCTGCCAGGCAGCACGATCTCCCAGAAATACTGTCCGCCCAAAACAGCCACCAGCGCCGCGAAGAACGCGCCGACGACAAGGCCCACTAGGAGGCCCTTCGGGAGGGAGCTCACGCGACGCGCGTACCATCCCACCAGCACGCCGACGATGAGCCCCTTGAAGGTAGAGCCGATCACAATGCCCATGATCTGTGGAGCCGTCTCCGGCACCGAGACAAGAGCCGAAAGACCGTCGAAGATCCCAAGGAAGCCGCCGAGCAACGACCCGAGCACCGGTTTGTTCATTTGCCTCTCCCTGATAACGAAGCCCTTTCATTCCCTTACGCAAAGACCAAGAAATCTGTACGATCTACCGGCCGAACCACAGAGCAACGAGCGCGCGCATGATGAGGTAGACGACGACCAGCACGATCGGCGTTCGATACGTCGTGACGAAGCGCTCCAACCGATCCAACCGGCCCTCCGGATACGCCACGACAGACTCACCAGCCCGGAACCTCGCGAGGTCCTCCGCGAGCCCCTTGGCTTCCGCGTAGCGACAGTCCGGTGCCTCGGCAAGCGCTTTCTGGCAGATCGCGCGTAGTCGCCGCGGGAGAGGGCGCAGGCGGGGGAATCGCCGCGCTTCCGCAGCAGCGCGAACCGAAGGGGGCTCGCGCCCACTCAAGATGACGTGGAGGATCACGCCGAGGGCGTAAACGTCCGCCCGAGCGTCAACGGTCGCCGCACGTGCCTGTTCGGGAGCCATGAACCCCGGAGTGCCGATGACCGTTCCCTTCTCGGTAGCGCCCGGTGCGACGGTCGTGGCTGCATCAGTCGATGCCTCGAGGGGATCCTCCTCGTCATCCGCCACAGACGCCTTCGCGAGGCCCCAGTCCAGGACGAGCACCTCGCCGTAGCTCCCAACCATGATGTTCTGCGGCTTGAGATCGCGATGGACGAAACCGCGTGCGTGGGCGAACGCGATGGGATGAAGAATGCGCTCGAAGAGTCCCAAGCGGTCGCTGAGGCTCATGCCCGGAAGATCGAGCTGGTCGAGCGTCCGTCCGCTGACGCGCTTCATCACATAGAACGCGCGTCCGTCTGCGAGCGTGCCGACGTCGTGAATCGGCACGATCCCAGGATGCTCGAGCGTCGCCAGCACACGGGCCTCGGCCTGCAGGCGCGCTCCGAGCGGGCCGTGCCCGGCCAGGGCATTCACCACCTTGATCGCCACCTCGCGCTGCAACGGCTCGTCGACGGCCCGATACACCGTGCCCATGCCGCCGCGGCCCAGCTCCTCGACAATTGAGTATCGAGTGCCCGAGAAGTCTGGCCAGCTCGCCACACGTTGCAGGTGCCGCACCGTGCTGTCGGCGAGCCAGGTCATGGCAGCTCGAGGCCGAACAGCTCCCGCGCCTCGGTACGGAACTCGGCGTCGGAGACCGTAGACACCCGCAGCTGCTCCAACGCGTGCGTGCGAAAGAGGCGTCGCACGATGGCCAGATAGTTCGTGACCTGATGCACTGTGAGGCCCTCACTCGATGCCAAGCTCGCGTAGGTGGCGCGGTCATCTCGAGCGAGGTCGTAGCGCTCGAACAGCCGGAAGTGCACACCCCGCCCCGTCGCCGCGCACTCCTCGCGCACCCGCTGGATGGTCCGCGCAAAGAGATCGCGCACGAACTCCCGGTGGAAGTATTCCTCCAGGTCGGTCGCATCGGGGAGGTCGCGCTCGCGGAGCTCGCCCTCGGCCGTCTCGAACTCCAGCGTGACGAAGCGGAGACGCCCGCCGCGCCGCACCGCGCGTGCCGCGGCCCGCTCGTTCATGACGAAGCGGTCCACGCACACGCGCAGGAAGGTGCGGAACCGCGCGCGTGATGGATCGAAAGCGTCCAGGTACGCCTTGTCGAGGGCGGCCACCAGGAACGATTGCGTGACATCCTCGGCCTCTGGCTCCCGCAACTGCCACTTCACGCGCAGGTATTTGTAGATAGGCTTCCAGTACGATCGCACGAGCGCGTCGAAGCCCTCCTGCCGGACCTCATGGCTCTCACTGCGCATCCGCTCGAGAATCGAGATGCGGGTGGCCGGAAAAGCTGCTGGCCACCGCCCGACAGGAGAATCGTCCCTCGGCAACACGACGCGTCTACTCGGTCGACGTGCCGTGTAGGCTAACCTGGACGCCAAGTGCGACACAACTGAAACCCGCAGGCGGAACAGGCTGCTAGTGTCCTAGGCAGCGGCAGCATCTGGCTGCATGAGGCCGACCATGTTCTGCTCGGTGTCCAGGAAGTACGCGACCCAGCCGACGCCCGGCACGGCCATCTTCGGAACAACCAGGCGACCGCCTGCGCGCCCGATGGCCGCAATCGTCTCATCGAGCGAGGCCACGTCGATGACATTGACCGGTGGCGCCCCTGGCTGCTGGCGCCGCAGCAAACCGCCGTCGATGCCAGGCTGCTCGCCCGGCCCGGTCGTCACCATCCAGTAGTCCATCGGGCCGTCCCATCGCTTGAACGTCCAGCCGAACACGCGCTCGTAGAATGCGACCGCGCGCGTGGGCTCGTCGGCCGGCAGCTCGAAATGAATCACTCGGGGCATCTCACAGTCCTCCTCTGACGGAGACCCAAGAGCGGGTCACAGGCTTCCTATTACGGAACCCTGCGCCGCTCCTGTACGGGAAAGGAATCGGGCACCTTTTCGGGTGCGAAAAGGTGCCCGGTTCCTTTTCCTTGACAAGCGGCCCCGCGGATAATACTCTCAATCCGGATAGACGGATGAACGGACCGGGATCTGCTGCAATTCTCGATGACCTGTCGGTGCTCGGGGACCTGAACCGCGCGCGGGTGCTCCTGGCGATCGAGGAGCAAGAGCTCGCGGTGTCGGAGATCGGCGAGGTGCTGCAGTTGCCCCAGTCGACCGTCAGCCGGCACCTGAAGACGCTGGCCGACGAGGGCTGGATTGTCTCGCGACGAGAGGGGACGAGCCGCTTCTACAGCGCGCCAATTGCGGCGTTGCCACCTTCGAAGCACCAACTGTGGGGACTGGTTCGCGAGCGCGTGGCCGGAACCGCCACGGCGGTGCAGGATGCGCGTCGCGTCCAGAGGGCGCTCGAAGCTCGACGTGCCAGCTCGCGCGCCTTCTTCTCGAGCGCCGCTGCCACCTGGGACCGACTGCGGGACGAGCTCTTCGGGCCAACATCGTACTTGCTTTCGTATCTCGCCTTGCTCGACCCACGCGCCACGGTTGCAGACCTCGGCTGCGGAACCGGGCGCGCCGCCCAAGCGCTTGCGCCCTGGGTCGGTCATGTGGTTGCGATCGACGGCTCGGAGGAGATGTTACAGGCGGCTCGTGATCGGCTGGATCCGCATCCCAACGTCGAGGTGCAACTGGCGGACCTCGAGGGTCTGCCGTTGACCGACGCGTCGGTCGATTTTGCGTTGTTGTTGCTCGTGCTGCACCACATCGCGGAGCCTGCGCGAGCGTTGGCAGAGGCGAGACGGGTGCTTCGGTCACCCGGGACACTCGTCATCACCGACATGACGTCCCACGAGCACGACGAGTATCGCCAGCAGATGGGACACGTGTGGCTTGGCTTTTCAGAAGAACAGATTCAGCGGTACGTGATCGAGGCCGGCTTTCAGTCGTGTAAGTTCCAGGTGCTGCCGCCGGACGCGCGTGCGAAGGGCCCAGCGCTCTTCGTAGCGAGAGCGGTGACAGCCTAGCGTCGCCCGTGAGGGGCAACAGCCTAGCGTCGCCCTTAAAGGGCTCAGAAGGAGAATCCATGAGCGTAGCGGTAAGTGAGAAGGTACACGTGTTCGACGCAGCCAAGCAGGCGGGGCGGCCGCCATTCAAGGTCAAGGACTTGTCCCTGGCCGACTGGGGACGTAAAGAGATCCGTCTGGCCGAGCACGAGATGCCCGGCTTGATGGCCCTCCGTCAGCGCTACGCTGGCCAGACGCCGCTCGCGGGCGCCCGCATCATGGGCAGTCTGCACATGACGGTGCAGACGGCCGTGCTGATCGAGACGCTCGCCGAGCTCGGCGCCGACGTGCGCTGGGTCTCGTGCAACATCTTCTCGACGCAGGACCATGCCGCAGCGGCAGTAGCCGTCGGTCGGCCAGACACGAGCGGCGCACCGGAGAACCCACGCGGCATTCCGGTCTTCGCATGGAAGGGGGAGACGCTCGAGGAATACTGGTGGTGCACCAACGAGGCGCTCCGATGGCCCGACGGCGCCGGTCCGACGTTGATCGTGGACGATGGTGGCGATGCGACGCTGCTCGTGCACAAAGGGGTCGAGTTCGAGAAAGCGGGGCGGGTCCCCGACTTCGACGCCGACAAGGAGCCCGAAGAGTGGGGCGTGATTCTCGACCTGCTCCGCGCAGCGCTCGAGCAGCAGCCGAATCGCTGGTCCGCCATGGCGCCGGAGCTCAAGGGTGTCAGTGAAGAGACGACGACCGGCGTGCACCGCCTCTATCAGATGCAGGAAGCCGGAACGTTGCTCTTTCCAGCGATCAACGTCAATGACTCCGTGACAAAGAGCAAGTTCGACAACATCTACGGCTGCCGGCATTCGCTGATCGACGGCCTGAACCGCGCGACCGATGTGATGCTTGGCGGCAAGGTTGCTGTCGTCTGCGGCTACGGCGAAGTGGGGAAGGGCTGCGCCCAGGCGCTGCGCGGCCAAGGCTGCCGCGTGATCGTCACCGAGATCGATCCGATCTGCGCGCTGCAAGCGGCGATGGAAGGCTACGAGGTGAAGCCGCTCGACGAGGTGGTCGAGCAGGCGGACATCTTCGTCTCCGCCACCGGCAACTACAACGTGATCGCCACGGCCCACATGCAGCGCATGAAGGACAAGGCGATTATCGGCAACATCGGCCACTTCGACAATGAGATCGACATGGCCGGCCTCAAGAAAGTGCCGGGCATCCGACGCGAGAACATCAAGCCGCAATACGACGAGTGGGTGTTCCCGGACGGTCGCAGCATTCTCGTCCTGGCCGAGGGCCGTCTACTGAACCTCGGATGTGCGACCGGGCATCCGAGCTTCGTGATGTCGGCGTCGTTCACCAACCAGGTGCTCGCGCAGATCGAGCTGCACACGAACAGTGGTGCGTACGAAAAGCAGGTCTACATGCTGCCGAAGAAGCTGGATGAGGAGGTCGCCCGGCTACACCTCGATCAGCTCGGCGTGAAGCTGACCAAGCTGACACCGGAGCAAGCGGCGTATATCGGCGTCCCGGCGGACGGTCCGTACAAAGCGTCGCACTATCGATACTGAACCACCAAGGCACGAAGCGCCGACCACGAAGAGCGCGAAAAGAGCAACCAGTCACTTCGCAAGGCGAATCCGTGCGACGACGGGGAAGTGGTCGGACGGATAGCGGCCATCACGACTCGTGCGGCCGATCGTCGCCTCCAGCACTTCGGTCGTCGGTTCGGCAAAGACGTAGTCGATCTTGTCGCCGCCGGTGTTGCCAAGCTCGAAGCCATTGAACGTGCCGGCGGTCGGCTCCGTTCGATGCCGCACGCGAAACGTGTCCACCAAGAAGACGCCGCCGTCCGGGAGCTCCCGAAGCGTCTCTACCGCCGGATTGTCCTCCGCAGCATTGAAGTCTCCCGTCACCACGACAGGGGCCGGCGGGGTCCGCGAGCGGATCTGCTCGGCGAGCAGAGCTGTGCTTTGCTCACGCGACGGCTGCGAGCGATGGTCGAGATGCACGTTGTAGGCGTAGAAGGTCGCGCCCGATTGGTCGGCAAAGCGTGCCCACGTGCAGATGCGGGGAATCGTGTTACCCCACGACGTCGAGCCCGGCACATCCGGCGTGTCGGAGAGCCAAAACGTATCGCTGGCCTCCGCCGTGAACCGATCGCGCCGATACAGAATCGCCGAGTACTCGCCCTCCCTCTTTCCATCGTCGCGGCCAACGCCGACCATCGCGAATTGGGGCAGTGCCTCGAGAATCTCCTGAAGTTGAAAGTGCAGCGCCTCCTGGACCCCGACGATGTCGGGGCGCTCGGAACGCAAGACCTCGAAGAGCAGCGCTCGGCGCGCTTCCCAGCGGTCTGGGCCGTCTTCCGCGGTGCCGTACCGGATGTTGAAGCTCATCACCGTCAGCGGCTGGCCGCGTGAATCCGGCTTGGGAGGCGCTTGCCCGCGCGCTGGCTCCTCGGGCACCCCCTGCAGGAAGCTCGCATACGACGCCCGGACGGTCTGTCGGTCGGCGCCCTCTGCTATCGAGGCGGGAAGGATGGAGGCAATTGGCCCATCGAACCACTGGCGTGCCTGCCGCTCGATGCCGAGGCCGTATGCGACGTGGCCAGTGCCGGCAAGCACCGCCATGATGGCGTTGGTATCGGCCTCTTCGTCCAGCGCGTCGACCGCGCGACGTGCCATCACGGCGTCCCAGGCGGCCTGTGCGCGAAGCATGGCCGTCCAGTCTTCTGGGCTCGTTGGACCATGGGCAGCGGCGTCATCACCCATGAACGCTCTGAAGAGCGCCAAGTGGTCGGCATTCGCAGGATCGTGAATAGTCGGCACCTGGGCTGCTTCCTCGGGCGACAGGCCTGTCACGCCGCGCGCGCGAACCGCCGAAATGACCTCGCGGGGAACGTTGAGCGCGACGAGCGGCAGCGCATGCTCGCGGGCGAGCAGGAACAACTCACGATAGTACCGCCACGACATGCCCCAGTGCTTGCGCCAGTCAACCGCTTCTGGCAAGGCCTCTTCCTCGAGATCGCCGCGCGTCCAGCGGTCGAGCGCCGGTTGCGACGACCGTGGCAGCATTTCGAGACCGATGAGCACGCGGCGCCCCCGCCCGACAAGCGCCTCGATGACACGGCGCTGGAGATCGTGAGACGCGACGCTGTCGTGTTCCTCGCCCACAAGTAACAAGCGGGTATCGTCCAGGTGCGCCGCCAAGTCGTCCAGCGATATTGCCTTGCCGCTCGCCGTGTCTACGAGCATACCGGCGCCGAGCTCGACGGTCTGATCACGCCGAGAAGGGTCGCCCAGCCGCAAATTGCCAGGGTCACTGCCGCTCGCAGACGCGGCCAAGCTTGCGAGGAGCCAGCACCCAACCCACACGCCAACGACACGGAACGACAGGTTGCTCATGTCACGGGTCCTTGCGCCCTTGCGATTTACGTTTGCGGCTCAAGGCAGCGCCTGAATGGCCTGCAGCACGTCGGTGACGTGCTGGTTCACATCCACTTTATCCCAGCGTTTCGCCACTTTCCCTTGGGCATCGATGAGATAGCTGACTCGCGCCACGCCCATGAACTTACGGCCGTACATGCTACGCTCTTGCCAAGCCCCGTACTTCTCCGCCACCGCGTGATCCTCATCTGCGAGTAAGGGAAATGTCAGATTGTGCTTCGCGGCAAAGCGCGCCTTACTGGCCGAATCGAGCACGCTGACGCCCAACACGACCGCATCCAGCTTGCGGAGCTGCGCGAGGCTCGCCTCGAAGCTGCACGCCTCTTTCGTGCAACCGGGCGTGTCGTCTTTGGGATAGAAGTAGAGCACCAGGGAATGCCCTGCATAGTCTGTCAGACGGTGTGTCTCACCGTGCTGATCCTTCAACGAAAACGCGGGCGCCTTTCGTCCCGGCTCGACAAACGGCATCGGTATCTCCAGGAATCAAGAATCAAGAATCAAGAATCAGGAATCAGCTTGCCATGAGCGAGCGTGCCGACCCACCGGAGGCGAGCCGGCACGTGAGTCGAATGGGAATCAGGAGTCAGGTGGCTCAAGATTATCGCGTATACATCCACTGAATCGATCACATCGGCTGGAAGCAGATGTCGCTGCCGCGTCATGAGTAGTGGTCCGTCATCGCTTCCGTCCGTTCGACGCCCGTGTGATCCCTTGACGAGCGTCGCGTCGAGCGGGATGACATCCAGGAGCGTCCGAAATCCAAGGCTCTTCTTCGCGAGCTTCCAACCAATCCTCAGGGTGGGTGTGCGAATCGCTGGATCGATGAACAACTCCGCCGGATCGTATCCTGGCTTCCGGTGAATGTCGACGGTACGCGCGAAGTCCGGAGCGCGGTTGTCATCGAGCCAGTAGTAGTACGTGAACCAAGCGTTGGGACTGGCAATCGCGACCAGGTCTCCGCAGCGCTCGTGGGCGACGCGATGCGCCTCCTTGTGATGCGCGTCGAGCACCTCGTCGACGCCGTCGGTCTTGTCGAGCAGGGCACGGACCTCGTCGAGGCGCGCAGGATCATTGACGTACACGTGCGCCACTTGATGATCCGCCACGGCGAATGCGGCGCTCGCGCCAGGATCGAGGAGCTCGCACCCCAGCTCCTGGCGAACGGCGATGAGCCCATGCTCTCTGAGCACGCGGTTCAGATGGATCGGCGAGGACACTTCGCATAAGCCGTACTCCGAGACGATGATCACCTGGGTCTCTCTCGACTCGTAGTAGCTGATCAAGTCGGCGCAGAGCTCGTCTACCTGCTGCACGTCGGCGGCGATCGTCGAATCAGCCGGGCCCACACGCTGCAGCTGGTAGTCGAGATGGGGCACGTAGATCAACGTGAGCGTAGGAGTGAACTTCTCCTCCACCTGCTTTGCCGCTGCCGCAATCCACTGGCTCGACTTGATCGACGTCTTCGGCCCCCAGAAGTCGAAGAGCGGAAACGTTCCCAAGCTGTCTTGGAGCTCATCTCTGAGACCGGCTGGCGTGGTGTAGACGTCAGGGAGCTTTCGCCCATCCGCCGGGTACATCGGCCGCGGCGTCACGGCGTAGTCCGCCGTTGAGTACATGTTGAACCACCAGAAGAGGTTTGCGCAGGTGAACGACGGATCGACGGCACGGGCGGCCTCCCATACCTTCGGCGCCTGGACCAGCTTGTTGGACTGCCTCCAGAACCGTACCTCGCAGTCGTCCCGAAAATACCAACCGTTGCCGACGATACCGTGCACTTCGGGATATTGGCCCGTGAGATAGTCCGCCTGGGCCGTACTCGTAACGGCGGGAAAGGCCGACCGAACCCGCGCCACAGAAGCGGTCTCGCCCCAGCGGGCAAGCTGCGGCGCGACCGACTGGAGCAGCCTCGGCGTCAGCCCAACAACGTTGATCACAACGGTTCTAGGCACCCTCTATCCCTTGATCCCTTCGGCCCCTTGGTCCCTTGATCCCTTGGTCCCTTGGTCCCTTGGTCCCTTGATCCCTTGATCCCTTGATCCCTTGATCCCTTGGTCCCTTTCGACTCCAAGCACCCACTCGTACTCCCGCACGATCGAATCGAGCAGATCCATCTTCAGGCCGGCGGGGAGCACGTCCCAGGTGTACGTCTCGATCTCCAGATGTCGCGTTGGTCGTGTTTCCTGGATGCTCTCGAGGACGTGCCGAACGTACTGCTGCGTGGAGCCGAGGCCATCGTACTCGTCGGTGAAGAGCGGCACGTGAAAGTGGATCCGCCACTGCCTGGCGGAGGCGTCTCTGCCGCGACCTAGCGCATTATCCAGATCGGGGTAGTGGCAAAGCGCCGCGCCGCGCCGCTCGACGACCTGGTGGAGATACGTCGCGTCGGCGAATGGCCGCAGCCGTTCGGCGACGGCCGCGAAGTGCGCGGGCTCGGACGGAAGGGCGACATCGAGCGCAGAGCTGAGCTGCACCCGTCCTATCTGAATGCCAGCGGCGCGCAGCCGACCGAGGGCGGCGACCGGGTCCTCGTACGCCACGGCGAAGTGGCAGCAATCGAAACAGACGCGGACATGCTCCAAGAGTTGAGCGCGCGCCTCGGTGACGGCAATTCCCAGCGCATCGGCAAGTATCGTCTCGCCGAGGGGGAGGAGCCAACGTTCGAAGAAGGCAACTGTTTCGTCTGTATTCTCCAGGACGCAGTCTGGCTCTGGCTCGATGTCGAGGTGTATGAGCCTGCCATCGTCTTGCTCGACGCGCACGAGCGCCTCGGCAACGCGCACGATGTTGCGCGTGACCGTCTCCCACGCGCGCTGATCGGAGTTGGGCATCCACGGTTTGTAGGACAGCGGCGATGTCGAGATGCCACCGTCTAGGCCGTCCGGCAGCAACGCCTGCAAGATCTCGATGAGATCCAGGGTGTAACGGACCCTCGCCTCGTCTTGCCAGTCTGGGGCATAAACCCGGTCCTTGACCGGCTCGCCGTGGAAGGCACCATAGGGGAAGCCATTGATCAGCGCAACATACAGCCCCTCGCGCGCGAGAAAGGCGCGGAAGTCTGCGAGCCGCTCGCCGTCGAGCAGCTCACGCGCCTCGCGGGCCGACAGGCGGAGCCCGATGCCGAAGGGCGCAGACGGAGACAGCCGCTGCTTCAATGCCGACGCGTATCGCTGCAGGTTGGCGTAAACCGCGTCCCAGCCGCTGGCAGGATGAATGTTGGTGCAATAGGTGAGGTGGAAGAAGCCGTCGGTCGAGATCAGCACGATTCGATATGTCCGGTTCGCGTCGTCGAGCCCGGCGATCAGCGTACCACGGACGAGACGCCATCGTCTTGCGGGTGAGCACCTCCTTCACAAGCGCGAGAAGGAGGGTAACAGCAGACAGGAATGGGCACCGCGGGGACAGTCCCCGTTTTCGGGCCATTACCTAGGTCGCCAGTAGCGTTGGCTGGCCGAAAACGGCAAACGAGGGCTGCCCCCGTTTTCCAACATACGAAAAACGGGGGCAGTCCCCGGGTAGCCGGTTCCTGTTTCTGCGGCGGCACAGGGCTTGCTCCCGGCTCTCGCACGGTGGTGCCAATGGTCGAGATTCTCCCTCAGGACGTCCGCTACGCCGCACGTCAACTCCGCCGGACGCCGGGGTTGACCCTCGCCGTCGTGGCGACGCTCGCGCTCGCCATTGGCGCCGCCGCGACGCTCTTCAGCCTGTGGAACGCGATAACGCTGCGACGGCTACCGGTTGCCGAGCCCGATCGACTCGTGGCCCTGTCGCTCGCCGACAGACGCTCCGACGCAACCTACTCGATCGAGTACAGCACGTACCGCGAGCTTGCGACACACCAGCAGGTGTTCGAGCAACTCTGCGCCTATTCGGGCGGCGGCGTCTTTGCGGTCGAAGCGCGCGGGACGTTGGTGGACGCCGCATCGCCGCCATCACGCCGGAGTTCTTCGACCTGCTGCACCTGCGTCCCTTGCTCGGCAGGCTCGTCGAATCGCAGGACGCACCTGACACGGGGGCATTCGTGAAACGTGTCACTGGGGATCCAAACCGTCCGCTGCGTGCGCTCGACCTCATCGGTCGGTTGCGGCGCGGCGTGACCTTCGAGCAGCCTCCTCGGCAACCGCCCCGGCGCCATGGTGCCGCGGCCCACAAGAATTTACTTGCACGTCTGATAATTGCTGAGCTAGTATCTCAGCCGTTTATCGGGCGCCCTCCGAGCTGATCCGTCGCCGGCTGCAAGCGTCCTGTCCGCGGGAGGTTGGATGCGCAGCGCTCGGTGGTGGTGGCGCGCAAGCAGCGCCCTTCTGGCTCTTCTCGGCTTCGTCCTCCCCGCGGCGGCTCAGATCTCGCCGTCGTCTCCTTCGATCATGAACGGCGCGGGCCAGAACCCGCGCCACGGGCCGCTGGCCTTCTTGCCGTTCGAGTCCGTCGACCCGTTGAACGGTGGGCTCCATCTGACGCAAACGGATCTCGTCCTTCCCGGCAATGCCGGTCTGGATCTCGCGATTACGCGCGTCTACAACAGCAAGATCTTTCCCGACTGGGAAGCGGGCGGTGGGGGATCCCTCATGGATCCTTCGTGGGTCGGCCTGGGCTGGCGTCTGCATTTCGGCCGCGTGGTGCGCATGCAGGACGGCAATCCCGGCGTG
>WHTT01000098.1 GCA_009377605.1 Luteitalea sp. | reverse complement strand
CGCGGCGGCGCCCGTCGTCCGGCTCACCCTTCGGGGCCACGTGGAGCCGTTGATTGAGATCCAGCCGCTTCCAGCGGCCTTCTTCAGCGTCTTCCGTGGTGAGTCGGCGGAGCGTGCGCTGACGCTCGTCAATCATGATGAGCGTCCGGTCACCATCCGCGGTATCGATGCAAAGAGCGAGCATTTCAACGCCGACATCGAGGTGGTCGAGCTTGGACGTCGCTTCGACCTGCACGTGCGCGTCCCAGAGAACGCACCCGTCGGACGCGTCATGGAATCACTGACCGTCCGAACCGACCATCCTGAGCGCCCAGAGATCGTCGTCCCGGTCAACGTGCTTGTGAAAGAGGACGTGTATGCTAATCCGGAGGAGGTCGACTTCGGCGGCATTGACCGCACGGCGCTAGTGCGTACGCCGGCCGTGCTCGACCCGATGCAGCAGGTCTTCCTGGTAAAGCGACGCCAGGGACCATTCCGGCTGACGAGCGTGTCCTGTGACATACCCGGGGTGCAGGTGACCTACGCACCTCCGGAGAAGGAGAGCGCGATCTTCAAGTTCGAGGTGGGGATCGAGCCGAGCAAGTTGATGCCAGGACCTCTCGTGGGGACGATCAGTATTCGAACGTCGGATAAGCGCTTTCCGGAGATCGCGGTCCCCGTCCGTGGCACCGTCCGGTGATTTTGAGGCATGATCCGCCTGCGACGATTTCATCCCAGCCCGTCTGTGGCGCTCGGTTGGACCTTGTGAGAACCGCCCGACGTCTGAGGTGTTCCGGCACGACCCCGCTACCGGGTCGTCAGAAAGCGCCTGTACGCTTCGTTGTCTGCTTCCTGCAGGTGCGGATATCCGAGCTGCTCGAGAAACGTGCCGAACTGCGGGACTTCCTCGTCTGGCACCTCGAATCCCACCAGCACCCGGCCGAAGTCGGCACCGTGGTTTCGGTAGTGGAAGAGGCTGATGTTCCAGCGGCCGCCAAGCGTGTCGAGAAACTTCATCAGCGCGCCCGGCTTTTCCGGAAACTCGAAGCGGCAGATCCGCTCGTCACGCACGTCTGGTGAGGAGCCGCCCACCATGTGCCGGATGTGCAGCTTGGCCATCTCGTTGTGTGAGAGATCGAGCGTCTCGTAGCCGCCTGCCCGCAGGCGCGAGGCGAGCTGTTCGGCGTCCCGTCGTGACTCGATCGTCACACCGACGAAGATGTGCGCCGCCTGCCTGCCATTCAGCCGATAGTTGAACTCCGTCACCACACGCGGGCCAATGGCGAGACAGAACTCACGAAACGCGCCTGGCCGCTCCGGAATCCTCACGGCGAGGATCGCCTCTCGTGACTCGCCGAGCTCCGCCCGCTCCGCCACGAAACGGAGACGATCGAAGTTGATGTTCGCGCCGCTCAAGATCGTCACGAAGTCCCGATCCGCGACCGGCTCACGCTCGGCGTAGCGCTTCAGCCCTGCAACGGCCAGCGCGCCCGCCGGCTCCATGACGCTTCGCGTGTCGTCGAAGATGTCCTTGATCGCGGCGCAGATCTCGTCGTTCGTGACACGAATCACCTCGTCGACGACCCGCTGGCAGATGCGGAACGTCCGCTCACCGACAAGGCGGACTGCCACGCCGTCGGCGAAGATCCCGACCTGATCCAGCGTGACGCGTCGGCCGGCCTGGAGCGACTGATACATCGCATCCGCTTCCACGGGCTCCACGCCCACTACCCGCACGTCGGGCAGCACGGCCTTGAGGTACGCGCCCATCCCGGCGATGAGGCCGCCGCCGCCCACCGGGATGAACACCGCCGAGAAGCGGCCCTTGCGGTGTCGCACGATTTCGTCGGCGATCGTGCCTTGCCCCGCGATGACGAGCGGGTCGTCGAACGGGTGGATGACGGTCAGACCGGTCTCAGCCGCGATGCTGTCACAGTGTTCCTGGGCCTCAGAGTAGCTATCACCCGCGAGCACGACTTCCGCACCCATCGCGCGAACCGCCTCGACCTTGATCGCCGGCGTGGTCTGGGGCATGACGATCACTGCCCGCAGGCGCAGGCGGTGGGCAGAAAAGGCCACACCCTGGGCGTGGTTGCCCGCGCTGGCCGTCATGACGCCGCGCTCGCGCTCGGCGTCGGAGAGGTGTGCGATCTTGTTGTACGCGCCGCGGAGCTTGAAGCTGAACACCGGCTGGAGGTCCTCGCGCTTGAAGTGGACGCTCGTCCCGAGACGTGCCGACAGCCGCGGCGCGATTTCCAGCGGCGTCTCGCGAGCGACCTCATACACGCGGCTCGTGAGAATGCTTCTGACGAGCCCGTCCATCGGGGAGACTTCAGCGGGCAGCGCGGAGGCCATGGCGGAATGGTTGGACATCTGTGCCCGCACCAAGCGCGGATGCTCATCATTGTAGGTCACATAGCAGAGCGCAATTGTTTGATTGCGCTTTCTTATCGCCAGCCTTCGCTCGCCTTCGGCGAGCTTCGGCTAGGCAAGCCTATTCCTGACCCCTAACTGACCCCTGAATCCCGCTTCCTGACTCCCGATTCCCGATTTCCCTCGCGTCACGCTGAGCTTGACTGAACGGTATCATTGGTGACCATCATTAGGTCGATTCGAAGACGGCGGAGGTGGTGAAACAGTAAGGCGAGGCTGCCGGCCGGCTGACGGGCAGCGGGACGTATTTACCCTGGATCACTCTGGGAGAGTCCCCGTCGAGAGCTTGAGGTTCTAGGTAGGGCCGCCTCGCCGAGGCGGCCATGACGGCGCGGGAGGCTGACGCGGCCTACCATTCTCAAGAGCTCTCAGCAGGCACTATCCTCAGGGTCGGGCGTCGATGGAATCCTTCTTCGGTGCTCCAACGACTTCGGCGCCCTCGCGCAGGCGGCGCGTGATCCGTTTTCTTGCCTGGTCCGCCGCGGTCGTTCTCGTCTTGTTGATTGCGGCCCTCCTGACGCTGCACACGCCGCCCGCCAAGCGCTACGTCCTCGCGCGGGTGAGCGACCTGCTCGCCCAGCAGAACATCAAGCTGCAAGCCGATAGCCTCGACTACAACCTGCTCGATCTATCCGTGCGCCTGGAGAATGCCACGCTGCGCGCTCGCCGGCCGCGCGACGCCGCGGCCTTCGCCAGGATTGCGCGATTCGAGCTCGATGCGAGCCTCCTCGATCTACTCCGCGGACGCTATGTCGTCGAGAACGGCACGCTGCTTCGACCCGAGATTCATCTGATCGTCAACAACGCAGGCGAGACCAACCTGCCGGCGCCCGCTGCGGAGGCCCCTGCCGAAGAAGAAGAGGCCGACGCGCCGACATCACTCGACTATCTCATCGAGGCATTTCGGGTCGTCGACGGCACGCTCCGATACGAAGATCGACGCCAGGGGCTCGATGTCACCTTGCCCATCCAGTCGATTGCCATCGAGGGCTCTCCCCGCACCAGGCAACATGACGTGCGGCTGCGTGCCGATAAGGGGCGCGTGACGGTGCAGGACCGCAGTGCCGACATCGACCATGTCGGCGGCGAATTGACGCTCGGTACCGATTCAGTCGAGGTTCGCCGCCTCGAGCTGAGAGCTGCCAACTCGGCGATCGTCCTCGGCGGCAACGTCCTGCGTTTCGCCGATCCGCGATTGGACCTCGCACTGAGCGCGAATCTCGATGTGGGCACGCTAGCGCCCTACGGTGGGCTCGCCGAGCCCATAGGGGGGACCCTTCGAGCAGATGTGAAGGCGCGCGGGCCGCTGGCGGAGCTGGCGGTCGCCGCGCGGTTGAATGGCGACGGCCTCAGCTTTCGCGATCTGACGGCGGTGGACCTCGACGTCGAAGGATCCTATGACGCGGCGGCCAGCCAGGCCCGACTTGCTCGGCTGGCGGTGCAGTCACCCGCCGGCGGACTGCAGGCGCAGGGGAGCGTGGCGCTCGATGAGAAGGCCGGCATGAGCAGGCTCGACGCACAGCTGGAATCGCTCGACGTCCAGCGCCTGGCGCGAACACTGCGTCTGCCGTATGCGATAGCAAGCCGAATCAGTGGCGATGTCCGGTCGTCTTGGCCTGGGCTCGCCTACGACCGAGCGGCGGGACAGGCGCGGCTGAGCCTGACGCCGACCGCCAGGTCTGCCTCGACCAACGTGGTGCCGCTGGCAGGTGTGCTTGTCGCAGACCTGCGCGGCGAGGAGCGTGTCGACGTCGATGTTCGCAATCTGCGCGGTCTCGGCGCGGCGATCGACGGACGTCTCTCGCTCCTAGATCGCCAAGACCTCGGCGGCTCCCTGAAGGTACAGGCATCCGAGATTGCAGAGGTCGTGTCGGGTGCCGAGGCTTTCCTGGGGCAGCAGCCTGGAACGCTGGTCGGCACACCGCTTGGCGGCCCGCTCGCGGTGGACGCCCGCATCGGCGGCACGGTCGACGAGCCGGCGGTTGATGCGACGGTGGACGCGCCCAGTCTCGCGGTCGGGGAGATCTCGGGAATCGCGCTGCAAGCGGCGGCACGCTACACCCCGGCCGCCGCCATCATCGAGCGTGCGGACGTGGCATGGCAGGAAGCGCGCGTTCATGCCCGCGGTCGAGTCGGCCTGCAGGAGGCACGCGCCATCGACCTGGATGTCACCGCGGAGCAGGCCGATGTTGCTGCGATTCTGGCGGCATTGGACCGCGCCGACATTCCCGCACAAGGCGTTGTGTCGCTGCAAGCAAAGGCGGACGGCACACTCGACAACCCGCGGGCGACGGTCGAGGTCAAGGGCACGGATCTTGCGGCCTATGGCGAGACGCTCGGCCAACTGCTCCTGGAGACCGGATTCGCGAATCAGACGGTTCAGCTCACGCGACTCAGGCTCGACAAACCGCAACCGGAGGAACTGGGCTCGGATGCGGTCGTGGAGGCGCGCGGTTCGTACCAGCTCGACAAGGGAGAATATGCGTTTCAGGTCGAGACAGATGGTCTCCGTCTCGTGAGCCTGACATTGCCCGACAAGACGCCGGTACGCGGGGCCTTGACGCTTCAAGGCGAAGGGCAAGGCACGCTCGACGATCCTGCGGCAAACGTGGTGCTGAATCTTCAAGATGTCGCTATTGGCGAGAGTGCGCTTGGCGACGCGCAGCTCGACGCTCAGCTTGCCAACCACCAGGCCACACTCCGAGCGCGTGCCGATCGGTTTCGCGTCGACGCGAACGCGCAGCTCGCGACCACTGCGCCATACCCGGCAAAGTTCGCGGTTGTGATCGACCAACTGGATCTCTCGACGCTGCCGGTGGATCTAGAGACCCCGTTGAAAGGGCTCGTGCGTGCCAGAGCAACCGGCACAGGGGACCTCGCGAATCCAGTGGACGGCTCAGCGACGGTGGCCATCGATCAGCTGGCGGTGACGTGGGCCGACCAACCCATCGAGACCGACGGTCCCGTGAACCTGCGCTACGCCAACCGACAGCTTGCCATCGATCGCCTCATCGTCCGCGCACAGGACTCGACCGTATCGGCGCGCGGCATGCTGCCCGTCGATCTGAAATCCAACAAGGGGACGCTAAACCTCGATGCGCGCTTCAACCTCGCGACGCTCGCGAAGTACGCACCGAAGGATGCGGGAGTGGCAGCGCGTGGCGAGCTGGGCCTCACGGGCACAATCACGGGATCTCTCGCTGCGATCGATCCGAACCTGACCCTGACCCTCCAGGACGCCGCCGTCTCCGCCTCCGGTCTCGAGCCCGAAGTGTCGAACATCGCCGCGCGGGTCGTAGTCGCCGGCGGGGCGTTGCGCGCAGACGAGCTCCATGCCGAATGGGGGAAGGCGCGGCTCGATGCCTCGGCGGAGCTGCCGTTTGCGCTCCTGCCGGAGGACCTGCCGGTAGAGTTGCCGCGGAAGTCTGGTCCGGCGCGCATGCTCGTCGAGCTGACGGGCCTCGACCTTGCCACGATTCCTGGCGCACCAGAGGCGCTCTCGGGAGCCGTCTCCCTCCGCGCGGATGCACAAGCATCCACGCCGGATCTGGAAGCCCTCACGGCTCACCTCACGTTTCCCCAGCTCGAGCTCGGCGCCGATCAGCTGACGCTGGCGCAGCAAGGCACTTCAGCGATTACCGTCGAGCAGGGCCAGGCCCGCGTGGAGCAGTTTCGGCTGGAAGGCTCGGTTGGCAACCTCGAGCTCGCCGGCACCGTCGGTCTCCTCGAGCCTCGCCCGCTCGATGTGGCCCTACGGGGTCAGATCGACGCGGCCCTTCTGAATGCGTTCACCGATGCCCTCACCGCGGAAGGAGATGCGGCGCTGGAGGTGGCGGCGACCGGGAGCGTTGCGAAGCCACAGCTGAAGGGCTTCGTGGAGCTGGCGGACGCGAGCATCCAGGTCGACGAGCCACGGCTTGGCCTCGACCAGCTCGACACACGGATCGATCTCACGCCGACCCGGGCTACGCTGACCCGCCTCGACGGCACCTTGAATGGTGGTGAGATCTCGGGCCAGGGCGCGGTGGAGCTCGACGAAGGGACGATCCGCGACGTCAATTTGCAGCTCACGGCGAAGGATGTGGCCTTCGATGAGCCGATGGGTCTGCAAAGCGTCTCGGACGCCGACCTGACCGTGGTCCAGCGTGAGGAGCAGATCGTGCTCGGCGGTCAAGTCACGATTCAGGAAGCGGGCCTGACCGACGATGTGAACTTGGACAGCGGGATCGTCGCTGCACTCACCGCACCGCCAACGCTCGACCTCACGGAATCACGCAACCCCCTCCTCGAGCGCCTGAACTTCGACGTCGACATCGATACGGCGTCTCCGATCTTCATCGACAACAACCTTGCCCGTGCAGAGGCGGTCGCCGATCTGCGTCTGCTGGGCACCATCTACGACACCGGCATGTCTGGCCGCTTGACCATCGAGGAAGAGAGCGAGCTGATCCTCAACGAGCGGCGCTACCTGGTGGACCGCGGCATCATCACGTTTACAAGTGATCGAGAAATCGAGCCATCGCTCGACATTCTCATGACCACTCAGGCTGAGAGCTACGATGTCACGCTGCAGGTTTCTGGCACGGCCGCGGATACCGAGACGGTCCTGACGTCGGATCCCTCGTTGCCCGAGCCAGACATCGTCGCCGTTCTCCTCACTGGGCGCACGCTGGACGACATGCGGGGGGAGGAGTATGAGGTCGCCCAGCAGCAGATGCTCTCGCTCCTCAGCGGCCGGGCGGCGGCCGGGCTCGGCCGCGGGCTCGAGCGCGCCACCGGCCTCAGCACCGTCCGACTCGAGCCGAACCTCCTGGCTGACGAGGCGAATCCCGGCGCCCGGCTCACGGTTGGGCAGGACCTGACGAGTGCGCTCACGCTTCTCTATTCGGCAGATCTCGCCAACAGCGGCGACAAGATGTGGATTGCCGAGTACGACGTCACGCGCCAGTTCGACACGCGGGCCGTGCGGACGAACGACGACACCTATCGCTTCGATTTCCGTCACGACGTTCGCTTCGGCGGTCAAGCAGATCCGCGCCGGTCCCAGCGGCGCGCCAGTCGCACCGTTCGATCGGTCACTGTGAAGGCAGCAGAACCTCGTCGCGAAGGACCGTCAGAGGAATCCGGTAGCGAGGCGCCGTCAGGCCCAACCCACCCTCGTAGCGAGGCGCCTTTGGGCCCCTCGATCACCGAAGCCATGGTCCGCGAGCGATTCAAGGTCGAAGCCGGCGATCGCTACGACTACTTCAAGGTACGGCGCCAAGTCGACCGGGTGGAGGAGATGTACGAGGACGCCGGGCTGCTGGCCGCACGTGTGCGCCTTGCGCGAAACGTCGAAGGTGACGCGGTCGACCTCACGCTGACGATCACGCCGGGCAAGCGGGTGGAGCTGATCTATGAAGGGTTCTCGCCCCCTGGGAAGCTGGAGCGGGACATTCGTCGCATCTGGCGCCGCGGCGTCTTCGACACGCAGCGCGCCGAGGACGCGCTCCAGGCGGTTCGGGCATGGTTCGTCGAGGAGCGATATCTCAACGCGCAGCTCGAGTACGAGATCGACGAAGGCGCGGAGGAGTCCAGCCTGGCTGCGTCTGCGTCTCAGCGCGTCGCTTTTCGAGCCAAGCCGGGAGCTCGCTTCGAACAGGTGCGACTGGTCTTCGAGGGAGCTGGCGGCATCTCGCCGTCGGAGCTCGAGGACGTCGTGGACGACCAGGGGCTCGGGCCGAAGGTCTTCACAGCGCCAGACGAGGTCACTGATCTCTTGGGGCGCTTCTATCGCGAAGTGGGCTATTTGGCGGCGGAGCTGGGCGATCCAACGTATGAGTTCGACGATGCCAGCCGGCTCGCACGGGTCGTCATTCCGGTGAAGGAGGGGCCGCGGTTCAGGATTCGGCGGGTGTTGATTTCTGGTGCCACCGCTTACAAGGCGACCGAGTTGCTGTCGGAGATCCAGCTCGTCGAGGATGACCCGTACTTTCCTGCCACGTCCGAGCGGTCGCTTGCCAAGATTCGAGATATGTACTGGCGCCGCGGCTATAACGACGTCGCCGCAATCTACGGCCTGAAGGTCGATCGCGAGAAAGGCGAAGTCGACGTGCAGATCGAGATCGACGAGGGGCCACGTGCCATGGTTCAAGACATTCAAATCGCTGGCACCGACATCACGAGTCAGAAGCTGGTCAGCGATCAGCTCGAGATCGCGCCGGACCTACCGCTCGATCTCACGGCGGTCGGCCGCTCGCGACGGAATCTCTATGACACTGGCGCCTACGCCATTGCCGACATCAGTCACGAGCCGATCGCCGACCAGGCCGCCGACCAGTCTACCGACCAGTCCACCGAAGCGCGAAGCGCGAAGGCGGAAGGAGACCTGCCAAGCCAAGAAGGTGGCGGAAGCGACGGCCAGCCGAGGACACCCCCGGCACAGAAGCCGGTGCGCGTGGACGTCTCGGTGCGCGAAGTGCAGCCGTTCCAGGTGCGATATGGAGCATCCTTTGACACCGAGCGTGGACCTGGCGCCATTCTCGATGTGTCGAGCCACAATTCGCTCGGGAGCGCGCGCGTCGTCGGCGTCAGCTCGCGCTACGACTCGCAGCTGCGCGAAGTCAGGCTGTATGCGACTCAGCCCATGCTGCGAACGTTCCCGCTCGCAACCACGGCTAGCGTCTACTACCGGCAGGAGCGAAACCCGCTGGCCGACCCGGACGAGCCCCAAGTCCGGGATGCAGACCGGTTCGGCGTGTCGATTCAGCAGGAAAGGCGTCTCGGTCAGGAGTGGGTCTGGAGCTATGGCTATCGCTTCGAGCGCTCTCGTATCTGGAATCGGCAAGACGACCCTCGCACGACAGAAATCGAGAACGTAGCGCCGCTGACCACCACGTTGTCGCGCGACACGCGCGACGATGTGCTCGATGCGAGCCACGGGGCGTTTTTGTCGCACTCGTTCTCGTACTCACCGGAGCAGCTCGGCTCGACCGATCCGTACGTGAAGTACTTCGGGCAGTTCTTCAAATACTTCCCGCTGGAGCCCACTCGGCGTGAGCGCTTCACCGGGGAGATCCTGCGCCCGCGCTTCGTCTACGCGGTCGGCGTGCGGCTGGGGCTCGCGCGGACCTTGAGCGGTGGGGTGGACGTGCCGGAGACCGAGCGGTTCTTTGCCGGCGGCAGCACGACGCTCCGCGGTTTTGCGCAGAACCGCGTGGGACCGATCAATGAAGGGAACGAGGCGGTGGGCGGCGAGGCCATGTTCATTATCAACAACGAGGTACGGGTCCCGCTCTTCAGCATCTTCGATGGCGTCGGGTTCCTCGACGTCGGCAACGTCTACAACCGATTCGGGAACTTCTCGCTGACTGACCTCCGTGAATCCGCCGGCGTCGGCCTACGCGTCCGCACGCCCTGGTTCCTCCTTCGCGCCGACTTCGGCGTGCCGCTCGACGCGCGCGACGACAACGAGAGTGGCGGTCGCTTCTTCTTCAGCATCGGCCAAGCCTTCTAATCCCACATCAGCATTTACGCGGACCGCCGCAGGGGCTCAACGACCCGGTCAATTTCCTTGGCGTGTTTCATCTCTGTGACGCGCAAATCGTAAGCCGTCTGCAGGTTCAGCCAGGAACGCGCGTCGCCACCGAAAAAGCGCGCAAGCCGCATAGCCGTATCCGGCGTCACGCCGCGACGCTCAAGCGCGATATCGTTGAGTCGCGACGTGGGAATGCGGAGTCGCTTGGCCAGTCGGTTGACGCTCATCCTGAGCGGCTTCAGATAGTCCTCACGCAAGACCTCGCCCGGATGGACAGGGCGCATGCCGTTCTTGAAGCTCATTTCCTGCTCTCCTCAGTGGTAGTCGACGACCTCAACGTCTTCAGGTCCGGAATCGGTCCAGCGAAAACAAAGTCGCCATCGGTCATTGATACGGATGCTGTGCTGGGCGACGCGGTCGTGTTTCAATGCTTCCAGTCGATTCCCTGGCGGTGAACGCAGGAATTCGAGTGTTTCCGCCGCATCAAGCTGGGCAAGCTTTCGCGTCGCCACCTTCGAGATTGAGCCGAAGCGCTTCGAGCGACCGGTTTCGAAAAGCCGTTGGGTCTCGGCGCACCCGAAGCTCTTGATCACGACATTTCCACTATATACCGATTATCGGTAAACGGTAAACGGCTCTCTGCCGTGGAAGGACTCTCAAGTCCGAGCGATACTTCATAGCGGAACGTTAACCGCTAGAATTCCCTCGATGGCCTTTGCCCCCGAATACGTCCGCCTGGTCCTTCAGGAGATCTTCGAGGACGCCAAGACGCTCTTTCTCGCCTCGCTCCGCACCATTGACTACGCACACCTCGTCATGCTCGTCGAGCGGGGCATCGTCTCCCGCGAGGAGGGCCGGCGTCTACGCGACGGCATGCGTGCCCTACGGGACGAGGAGTTGCGCGCTGCGCCGTACGACACCGGCTGCGAGGACCTGTTCTTCTACGTCTGGCGATGTCTCGCGGAAACGTGCGGCGCGGACGTCGCTGGTCGCCTCCATACAGCGAGAAGTCGCAACGACATCGACATGACGATGTATCGGATGCGGTTGCGGGAAGAGGTGCTGGAGCTCGGGGGTGCGCTCTTGGCCCTGCGCAAGGCGCTCACCGAGCTCGCCGCGGCGCATACGTCGACGCTCTTCGCGGCGCACACGCACACGCAGCCGGCTCAGCCTACGACGCTCGCGCACTACATCCTCGGCGTCGTCGAACAGCTCGAGCGTGACCACGTCAGACACCGTGCCGCGTACGAGACGGTGAACCGCTGTCCGCTTGGCGCCTGCGCGATTACCGGCACCGGGTTCCCTATCGATCGCGAGCGGACGAGCGCGTTGCTCGGCTTTGCGGCGCCAACAGGCAACACCTATGGGAGCATCGCGACAGTCGACTACCTGCTCGAGGCGCTTGGTACGCTCCTGGTTGGCATGATTGGCCTCGGACGCGTCTTGCAGGACCTGCTGCTCTGGTGCACCGCCGAGGTCGGCTACCTACGGTTGGGGGAGGGCTACGTTCAGTGCAGCAGCATCATGCCGCAAAAGCGAAACCCCGTGGCCCTGGAGCATGCCCGCGCCCTGGCCAGCAAGGCCGTTGGCCAGGCACAGGCCGCCATGGTCGTCGTGCACAATACGCCATTCGGCGACATCGTCGATACCGAGGACGACCTCCAACCGCTCGTGCACGACACGTTTCACGACGCCACGCGGGCGACCGCGTTGACTGCCGCGGCTCTGGAGAATAGCGAGATCGACGTGGCCCGCATGCGGGAGCGTGCCGGCATCGGCTGGACGACCACCACCGAGCTTGCCGACGCCCTCACGCGCGACCACGAGGTGCCGTTTCGCGCGAGCCGCGAGATCGCCGCACGGCTCGTCATCGCACGGCGCGAGCGCCCGTGGGAACCGCTCACCGACGCCGTGAAGCGGCTTTCCCGCGAGATCGCGGGCCGCGAAGTGGTCTACGAGGAGGAAACGCTGCGTCGCACATTGACGCCGGAGCATTTCGTCAGCGTGCGGCGCACGCTCGGCGGACCCGCACCGGACGTCGTCGCTGCAGCCGTGGCGGACGCCGAGCGCACGCTCGATCGCGACCGCGAGTGGATCGATGCGAGCCGCGTCCGCCTCGCCGCGGCCGCTGACGAGCTGCGAGCGGCGGTGGAGAACCTATGACATCAGCCGTGCAACCGGATCGTGCTCCAGAGCCTCCCCCATCTGTCAGCGGCGACACGGATATGCGCCGCCTCTACCTGGGCGTCCTGCTCGTCGAGGCGCTGACGCTGCTCGCGCTCTGGTCCTTCCAGCAGTACTTCACGCTCTAGTCCATGCACCCCATCGATTGGACCATCGTCGTCGTGTACCTGGTGTGGATGGTGTACGACGGGCTCCGGCGAACACGCGCAAGCGACCAACTGGAAGGCTACCTGCTCGCCAACCGCAGCCTGCCGTGGTGGGCAGTCGGTCTCTCCGTGATGGCCACGCAGCTCTCCGCTATCACGATGGTCGGCACGACCGGACAGGGCTACGCTGACGGCTTGCGCTTCGTGCAGTTCTACTTTGGCCTGCCCATCGCCATGGTGATCCTCTCGGTCACCGCGGTTCCCTTCTTCCACCGCGCGCGGGTGTTCACCGCATACGAGTATCTGGAGCGCCGGTTCGACGCAAAGACACGCACGCTGACCAGTTTGCTGTTCCTGCTCTCTCGCGGCATGTCCTGCGGTGTGATTATCTCGGCCCCGGCGGTGATTCTCTCGGTGGTGCTGGGGTGGAATCTGACGATCACTGTGCTCGCGATTGGCCTGCCCACGGCGGCGTACACGATGCTTGGCGGCGTGCAGGCGATCACCTGGACGGACGTCAAGCAGATGGTCATCATTGTCGTCGGCCTGGCCGCCGTCCTCGTGGCCCTGATCGTAGGGCTGCCCGACGGCGTTGGGCTCGGCGACGCTCTGCAGGTGGCCGCGGCGACTGGCCGCCTCGATGCAATTGACTTCAGCTTCAGCTTCACCGAAACGTACACATTCTGGTCCGGGATCATCGGCGGGCTGTTCCTCATGCTCTCGTACTTTGGCTGTGATCAGAGTCAGGTACAACGCTATCTAACCGCACAATCGATCGACGCTGGACGACGCTCACTGCTGATGAGCGCCTACTGGAAGATCCCGCTCCAGGTGCTCGTCCTCCTGGTTGGCGTGATGGTCTTCGTGTTCTATCTCTTCCATCAACCGCCGATGCTCTTCAACCCGGTGCACGAAGCGCGCGTGCGCTCGAGCACGCACGCCCCGCAATACCGCGCCCTCGAAGAGCAGTTCCAGGCGTCGTTCGATGGACGACGACAAGCGGCAGACCAGCTTGCGCGCGCTCGGCAACAAGGGGATTCGGCGGCGCTCGAGACGGCGGCGCGCGCGTTCACGAGCGCAGATCAACGAGTGGACGATGTGCGCGCGCGGGCGGCGGCGCTCGTCCAGACGGCGAGCGGTGACGCTGCGTATAGCGACGTGAACTACATCTTCCCAACGTTCGTCTCGACGCACCTGCCGATTGGACTCATTGGTATTGTGATCGCGGCGATCTTCGCGGCTGCCATGTCGAGCATCGCAGCAGAGCTCAACGCTCTCGCGACCACGACGGTCATTGATTTCTACCGCCGTCTGGTGCGGCCGCACGAGACCGACAGGCACTATCTGCGGATGTCGCGCCTCGCAACCGCCTTCTGGGGCATGTTCGCCTGCGTTGTCGCCATGTACGCCACATCGCTCGGATCACTCATAGAGGTCGTGAATCGCTTCGGGTCGTTCTTCTACGGATCGATACTTGGCGTGTTCATGCTGGCCGTCTTTGGCCGGTGGGCGAAAGGGCTCGGGGCGTTCGTCGGCCTCATCGGCGGGATGCTCTTGGTGGCCTACGTCTCCTGGCGTTACCCCGCCGTCTCGTTTCTCTGGCATAACGTGATTGGCGCCTTGACCGTGGTGGCCATCGGGCTGACGGTGAGCTTGTTCGTGCCTTCCCGGTCGCTTGAATAAAAAGAAAAGGGGCCAGGCCCCTTTTCCTCTTTCCCCGATGACTTATTGCCTTCCCCAATCGATCCCCTTCGGCATCTCGACCTTTTCCCGGCGCCTCCTGATCGCTGTGCTGACCACATGGCTGGTGGCGTTCGCGAGAGACGTCCAAGCGCAAATGGTTCTTCTGCCTGAGACCTGGATTGGCGGATCGATCGACGGACGTGCCATGACGAGCGACACGGCAGACGATGGAGTTGTCTTCGTGCCGTACATACTGCTCGGCGGTAAGCGCGACGGTTGGGGGCCCGCCTTTGGTCTCGGATGGTTTCGCACCGACATCACCGCCGACGTGTTCGGCCAGGGCTACGAGGCCGGCAACCTACGTGTTCGTCCGTACCTCGTGGGTCTTGGATACGGCGTGACTCGAGGACGTGTGCGCTACGAAGGCTCGTTGGTGGCTGGTCTCGCGATCAACCACTTTGGGCTGAGTCACGAATCGGAGCAGGCCCTACGCGCCCGAGATCTGCCGGTCGATGGCGACGCCTCCAACAGCCTCGCTGTGCGACCCGGTTTCAGTGTCTGGATTTACGTGACGCCTCGGCTGGCTTTGCGGTGGCACGCGAATTATCTGATGACGCGGCCCGATCTGACGATTGGGAGTGGCCCCGGATCTCATCGGTTTCGCCAGTCGGCGAACGCGCTTACCTTCGGCGCCGGATTCGCGTATCTTATTCATCGCGTCCCAGCGCAGCCGAAGAAATGAGCGATGACCACCTCGAAGCTCAGCCTTCTTTCCGCAACCCTGTTGTCCCTTGCGCTCGCTGTTCCCGCCGCCGCACAGCTCCGCGTCGTGCCGTACGTCTCCGACCTCGAGTCCCCAATTGGCTTCGTGCACGACCCGACGGATCCGGCCCGGCAATACGTCCTCGAGCGACAAGGCCGCATCCGCCTCGTAATCGACGGTGAGCTGCAGGCGACCCCGTTTCTCGATCTCACGGATCCCGTCCGGTCGGCCGGCGGTGAGCAGGGCCTGCTCGGACTCGCGTTTGCCCCTGACTACGCAACCTCCCGTCGCTTCTTCGTGAATTTCACCCGCGAATCGGATGGGCACACGGTGATTGCGCGCTTCGAGCGCTCCGCGACGAACCCCGACATCGCGGAGGTCGACAGCCGCTTCGATCTCGTCTTCGCAGGCGTGCCCTTCATCGAGCAGCCGGAGCAGAACCACAACGGCGGCAAGATCCTCTTTCGTGCAGACGGCTATCTGTACATCGCGATGGGGGACGGAGGCGGACGTAACGATCCGAACGACAACGCACAGAGCCCCACCAGCCTGCTGGGCAAGATTCTTCGCATCGATGTCGACGTACCCGATGAGCATCCGACCGGCTATCTGATCCCGTCGGACAATCCGTTCGTCGGCGACGATGAGCTCGGCGCACGTGACGAGATCTGGGCGTTTGGCCTGCGCAATCCCTGGCGGATCTCGGAGGATCTGCCGGCGCTCGGCGGAACAGGCGCTCTCCTCATCGGCGACGTTGGTCAGAGCGAGCGTGAGGAGGTCAACTACGAGCCGCTTGGCCAGGGTGGGCGCAACTACGGCTGGAGCGTCTACGAAGGCGCTGATCCGACACCGGACATCGACCCGAACCGGCAGCTCGCCTACGAGCCCGCGACGCCGCCCATCCACGACTACACGCGCGACTTCGGTGTGACCGTCATTGGCGGCTACGTCTATCGTGGGATGACACTCGACGAGAGCTACCAGGGCCGCTACGTCTTTGCCGACCTCGAGGGGCGCATCTACTCGCTCGGGCTCGCGATTGATTCTGAGACCGACGAGGCGGAAGTGGCGAACGTCGAGGAGCACACGGCCGATCTGTTTCCGAGCAATGCCCCCGAGATCACGTCCGTCGACGTCGACGCCCACGGCGAGCTCTTCATTGTTGGCTTCTCGGATGGCACGATCTATCGCGTGACCTTGGACGAGGGTGATGACGATGGCGATGGACTGCCCGACGCGTGGGAGCAGCAGGTCGGCCTGAGCCCGGCGATCGGAAGCGGCGAGGATGGCCCCTATGGCGATCCGGATGGCGATGGCCTCAGTAACGGCGAGGAGCTGCGCGCGGGGCTGAATCCGCTGGATCCCCTCGAACCGCCGACCGAGCCGCTCGTCCGGCTCTTCGCGGAAGGCGCGACGAACTTCTTCTTCGACACCGAGCTGGCTCTCGTCAATCCAACAAGCGAGCCAGCGCACGCCACGCTCGAGTACCGGCGGCACGATGGCCGGATCTTCCGGCAGAGCGTCGATCTTCCAGCCGAGCGCCGCGTGACGGTGGACCCGCGGGCCCGGGCCGGCCTGGACGGTGCGTTGTTTGCCACCAGCGTCCGGTCGGAGAGCGCCATCGTCGTCGAGCGCTCGATGACGTGGCCGGTCGGGACGCCCTACGGCCGCCACGCGGATGCGGGCGTCGCCGCGCCGGCGGCGACCTGGTACCTCGCTGAAGGCCGCACGGCGCCCTTCTCGCTGTTCTATCTCTTGGACAACGAAGGCGCCGAACCTGCCCAGGTCGAGGTGCGCTACCTCCTGCCCGACCGCGCGCCCGTCGTCAAGCCGTACACGGTCGCCCCACACAGCCGCCAGACGGTGTTCGTGAACGTCGAAGATGAGGCACTGGCGAGCACGGAGGTGTCTGCCGCGATTCAGACGTCGCCAGAGACGCCGATCACCGTGGAGCGCGCGATGTACCTGGACGGGCCGGACGGCGTGTTCGGCGCGGGCCATGGGACGACGGCCGTGACGTCGCCCTCGCCGCGGTGGTTGCTTGCCGAAGGGGCCACGGGGGAGTACTTCGACCTGTTCCTGGCGCTGGCCAACCCGGGGCCCGCGCCGGCGGAGGTCACCGTGCACTACCTGTTGCAGGGGAGCGGCCGCGCCGTCAGCAAGATCTACACGCTGCAACCCGAGAGCCGGCAGACGATCTACGTGAACGCCGAGGAGGCCGAGGGGCAGAGCCTCGCCACCGAGACGCTCTCCCTCGAGGTCACGTCCGACCAGCCGATCCTCGCGGAGCGCGCGATGTGGTGGCCTGGCAAGACGTTCGAGGTCACCTGGCGCGAAGCCCACGCCGCGTACGGCGCCACGGAACCTGGCATGAAATGGCTCACGGCCGGTGGCGAGAACGGGGGGCCCACCGAGCTCGAGACGTTCGTGTTGATTGGGAACGTCTCCGAGGTCGACGGTCTCGTCCGCGTGACCGTGTTCTTCGAAGACGAGGGCCCGTGGCTGGTCGAGCTGCCCGTTGCCGCGCGAAGCCGCCTCAGCGTGCCCATCCGCCCCGAAGAGCGATGGCCTGTCGGCGACAAGCGCTTTGCCGTGCTCGTCGAGAGCCTGCCCGTGGGGGCCGAACGAGCAATGCTCATCGTCGAGCGCGCCACCTACTCGAATGCGCAAGGCATCTTCTGGGCGGCGGGTGAGAATACGTTGGCAACGCCGGTGCCGTGAAGCCACCTCGCTTGCATTACGATTGACCTATGGCCCGGAAGCGCGCGGACGCCCGCCTTCGCGTGAACCGCGAGATGCTCGTCCTGCTCGGATGGGGACGTGCCATCCTCCTGCAGTTCGCCCATCCGCTCGTGGCGGCAGGGGTAGCGGACCACAGCGATTTCAGTCGCGCGCGGGCCGGCCGCACGCGGCGCTTGGTGCACACTGTCCAGAGCTTTCTCGCGCTGACCTTTGGCGACGTCGACGCGCGGCACGCCGCCGCCGCGCGCATCAATGCCATTCACCGGCGCGTGCACGGCACGCTGCGACGATCAGCGGGGCCGTTTGTCGCCGGCACACGCTACTCCGCAGAAGACCCGGAGCTGTTGCGGTGGGTCCATTGCACCGTCGTCGACTCCGTGATGCGAGTCTACGAGCTGATCGTTGAGCCGTTGTCGGTCGCCGAAAAGGATCAGCTGTGCGCGGAAGCTGCAACGATCGAGCCGCTACTCCACATCCCCGACGGCTTTCTACCGCGCGATCTGGGCGCCCTCGACGCCTATCTCGAGCTCATGCAGTCGAGTGGAAAAGTTGTGGTCACCGACACGGCGCGCCTCTTGGCCCGGGACCTCCTCGAGCCGCCCCTGGCCTGGATGGCCCGGCCCGCCTTCCAGGTCCTTCGATTGTTCACCATCGGCCTGCTGCCGCCGGCGGTCCGCGCTGGCTACGGATACGCCTGGACGAAAAGTGACGAGCAGGCCCTGGCACGGCGGGTACGCATCCTTCGGGGGCTTCGCCGCGTCCTTCCGCGAGTTGCCTGGGAATGGCCCGCAGCGCGGCGTGGCCATCGGGCCGAGGGAGCTGAAGCACGCGAGGGGTCTGGAATGCGCGAGGGGTCTAAAGACCCCTCGCTAGATACGGCGACCCGGCGTGCTTAGACGAGTCCTCCCATGTTCTCTCGGCGCGTGCCGCATCGGCTCACCCCCAACCGGCTGGCGACGAGGGTGGCCGAGTTGCGCAAGCAGGGAGTGCCCCTTCTCGACCTCACGACCACCAATCCGACGACGGTCGAGATCTCCTATCCACCCGGTCTCCTGGACGCGCTCGCGACACCAGCGGCCGGCATCTACGCGCCGCAGCCGTTCGGCTCGATGGAAGCACGCCGGGCGGTGGCGTCCGACTATCAGCGTCGCGGCGTCGACCTGCCAGCCGAACGCATCGTCTTGACGGCCAGCACGAGCGAGGCATACGCCTTCTTGTTGAAGCTGCTGTGCGATGCTGCTGACGAGGTGCTCGTCCCTCGGCCGAGTTATCCACTGTTCGAGCACCTGACGCGGCTCGAGGCGGTTACAGCAGTGTCGTACCCTCTCGTCTACACTGGGAGCTGGCACATCGACCGCACAGCGCTCGAGCAGCGCCTCACGCCGCGCACACGCGCGCTGGTTGTCGTGTCGCCGAACAACCCGACCGGTTCACTGCTCGGTCGAGACGAAACGGCCTGGCTCATCGACCTCTGCCGATCGCGTGGGCTTGCCCTCATCCTCGACGAGGTGTTCGCGGACTACGTCCTTCACGAGCCGGAGGGCAGTCGATCGTCGGCGCTATTGTCCCAGACCGAGGCGCTGGCCTTTGGTCTGGGCGGGCTGTCGAAAACAGTGGGCTTACCCCAGCTCAAGCTGGCGTGGCTTGGCGCGGGTGGGCCATCGGCGCTCGTCGCACAGGCGCTCGCGCGCCTCGAGGTCATCTGCGATACGTATCTGTCAGTGAGCACGCCAGTGCAATGCGCTGTTGGCGGGCTGCTGGCCGGAGGCGAAGCGGTTCGCCGTGAGATTCGCGAACGACTGCGGCGAAACTCGAGGATTCTCGATGCGCGAGTCGAGCACTCGCCCGCGTGCAGCGTCCTGCCGGTGGAGGGCGGCTGGTCGGCGGTCGTGCGCGTGCCCGCGACATGCCCGGAGGAGACATTGGTGCTCGAGCTGCTCGAGGAGCAGCATCTGCTCGTGCATCCTGGCTTCTTCTACGACTTTTCACATGAGGCTTTTGTGGTGATCAGCCTGCTGCCAGGAGAGCATCTGTTCGAGGAAGGATGCGTTCGACTGTTTCGCGCCCTGAATACACGAAGGGACCGGGTTCCTTTGCAGACATGGTGAATTTCTGGGAAGGACGACACGCGGGCCTGATGGTGCCCCTGTTCTCGCTGCGATCGAGCGAGAGCTGGGGTATCGGCGAGATTGCCGACATCCAGCACATGGCGGCCTGGCTGCGCGCCGCCGGCCTGGACATGCTGCAGATCCTGCCGGTCAATGAGATGGCGCCGGGGCAGATCTCACCGTACTCGGCGATGAGCGCTCAGGCCATTGATCCCATCTTCATCGCCGTACACGCGCTCGTGGACTTCGGAGCGCTTGGCGCCGAAGGGGCGTTCGACCGCGCGGCGCGCGAGCGTCTCGACGTTGTACGATCCGGTGGCCGGCTCGACCATGCGGCCGTCCGGGCGCTCAAGGCGGAAGCGCTCCGGCTCGCGTTCGATCGGTTCGTCGAGGAGGAGTGGCGCCGCGAGAGCCCGCGCGCTTGTGCCTTCAAGCGGTTCCTGAGTGCGGAGCGCTGGTGGCTCGACGACTATGCCTTGTTCCGGGTGCTCCACGTGCAGCAGGGGCATCGGCCCTGGTGGGAGTGGGACGCGGCGCTGCGCGATCGGACGCCGCGTGCGTTGGAAGACAATCGCCTGGAGTGCACGCGGGAGCTCCTGTTCGTACGGTACCTGCAGTGGGTCGCGCACGAGCAATGGCTTGCGGCGCGCAGCGCCGCGCAACCGGTGGGTATCGTCGGCGACCTTCCCTTCATGGTGAGTGCAGACAGCGCCGACGTCTGGGCCAATCAGCGCGCGTTCACGCTCGAGGCGACGGTTGGCACCCCTCCCGATGCGTTCAGCGTGACCGGACAGGATTGGGGCTTGCCGGCGTACCGATGGGACGTGATGGCGGAGGAGAACTTCGCCTGGCTGCGCGAGCGTGCGCGCCGCGCGGCCGAGCTGTACGATGCGTATCGGGTGGACCACCTCGTGGGCTTCTATCGCACGTACGTGCGCCCCGTCGATGGCAGCACGCCATACTTTTCACCCGCCACCGATGCTGAGCAGCGCGCGCTCGGTGAGACCATTCTCGACGTGCTCCAGAGCGCCGGCGCGCGCATGATTGCCGAAGATCTCGGCACGGTGCCGGACTTCGTCCGCCAATCGATGGCGGAGCGGGACGTGCCGGGCCACAAGGTGTTCCGCTGGGAGCGCTTGTGGAGCGAGCCGGGCGAGCCCTTTCGGGAGCCCGCAGCCTACCCGCCCATCTCCATGGCCACAACGGGCACGCACGATACGGAGACGCTCGCCGAGTGGTGGGACCGAGCGCCGCTCGATGAGCGTGTCTCGGCGCTGCAGCTCCCGTCGCTTGCTGCACACGGCTTCGACCCGGCACGTCCCTTCGATCATGAGCTGCGCGACACGTTGCTGGGGATCTTGATGGCCGCCGGCTCCGACTTCGTGGTCTTCCCCGTCCAGGACATCTTTGGCTGGCGCGACCGCATCAATGTGCCCGCGACCATCGGCAATGACAATTGGTGCTGGCGCGTACCGTGGCCGGTAGACGCCTGGCTCCAGCAGCCGGAAGCACGCGAGCGCGCCGATCGACTCCGCTCATGGACCCGAGTCACATCACGGCGTTGACGGCGTTGACGGCGTTGACGGCGTTGACGGCGTTGACGGCGTTGACGGGGTGACGGGGTGACAGGGTGACAGGGTGACAGGGTGACAGGGTGACAGG
>WHTT01000097.1 GCA_009377605.1 Luteitalea sp. | reverse complement strand
CAGGAGCTCACCACGAACACCGTGGTGCAGATCGCCTATGTGGGCAATCGTGGGCACAAGCTCCGTCGGGACGAGAACATCAACTTCCTCGATCCGGAGCTCGGGATGCGACCCAACCCTGGCTTTGCCGACATCAGCATCGAAGGGAATACCGGTCGCTCCGAATATCACGCGCTCCAGGCCTCCTTCACGCGTCGCTTCGCCGATGGCGTTGCGCTCAACGTGAACTACACGTGGGGACATGCGTTGGACGATGTGCAAGATCAAACGCTGTATGGCGGACAGCCGCAGGACGGCGACGACCTCGCCGCCGAGTGGGGCAACAGCTCCGGCGACATCCGGCACAACCTCGTGTTCAATTTCATCTACGACTTGCCGTTCGGCCCAGACCGGCGGTTCGGCGGCGCCACGTCGGGGCTCGTCGCACACCTCATCGGAGGATGGCAGCTCAACGGCCTCGGCATCATCCGGACCGGCACGCCGTTCACTGTTGGGCTCGGCGGCAACTCGCGAGGCAATAACAACTTCACGAACCAACGGCCGGACCGCGTGGAAGGCGTATCGTCTCGGCCCGAGAACCGCACGATCGACAACTGGCTGAACCACGAGGCGTTCGCCGAGCCGGAGCCGGGCACGTTTGGCAACCTCGGACGCAACACGGAATATGGGCCCAACTTTGCGCAAGTAGATCTGTCGTTGATGAAGAACGCCACACTTGCGCCGTCGCGGACGTTCCAGCTCCGCGTCGAGGTCTTCAATGTCTTCAACCACCCGAACTTCGACAATCCCATGGCGCAGTTCCGCGACGAGGCGTCGTTCGGTCAGGCCTTGAACACGTTCGGCCGGACGATTGGGTTGGGCACGCCGCGCCAGGTGCAGTTCGCGTTGAAGTACATGTTCTAGCGGGCCGCGGCTTGGAGCCGCGCCCCCCGACGCTCACTCGACGCACCGAAACCTGACTCAACGAGTCAAGTTTTCGGTGCCTCAAGGGTTCTAGGCGCCTGGGCGAGGCGGCCCTACCGCAGGGATCAAGCCCGACCGCAGGGATCAAGATGAGGCGAGATGTGAAGACTAACCTGGTGCTCAAGATTGCATTGTTCGTGGCGGTCGCAGTCCACATTGCCGATGTCGGCGCTCATCCAAGTCAAGACGAAGAGCGGGAGAAGGCGAAGAAGCAGGAGGAGCGGCCAAGATCGCTGCCTTTGAAGCCGGAGCGCAAGATTACCTTTACGACAGACGAGGGCACCTGGATCTCCCTCGATGTGTCGCCCGACGGCAAGAGGATTGTCTTCGAGCTGCTCGGCGACCTGTACACGCTTCCCATCACCGGCGGTGAGGCGACGCGTATCACCAACGGCATGGCGTTCGACAGCCAGCCGCGATATTCGCCGGATGGCACGAAGGTCCTGTTCGTGAGCGATCGTGACGGCGCCGAGAACGTGTGGATCAGCGATGCCAGTGGTCGGAGTGCAAGGCGTGTCAGTGACGAGACGCGCACGGCGCTCGTCTCGCCAGCCTGGACGCCGGATGGCCAGTACATCGTGGCTTCCCGCGTCAAGGCACGCGGAGAGTCACACGAGCTCTGGCTGTACCACCGGGACGGCGGCAAGGGTGTCCGGCTGGCGAAGAGCAAGGAGCACGAGCGCCAGGATCGAGACGATGTGCGGAACTTTCTCGGTGCCGAGGTCTCGCGCGACGGGCGATTCATCTACTACGCAATGCGCCGCGGCGATTTCAGCTACAACGTGACGTTCCCCGTGTGGCAGCTCGGCCGGCTCGATCGGCAGACCGGGGAGCACGAGCCGATGACCAATCTCCAAGGAAGCGCGTTCCGGCCGCGACTCTCTCCCGACAATCGCTACTTGGTGTACGGCACGCGCCTCGATGCGCAGACCGGGCTGCGTGTGCGCGACTTGCAGACGGGCGACGAGCGCTGGCTGATCTATCCGGTCCAGCGGGACGATCAGGAATCGCGCGCCACGCGGGATGTGTTGCCTGGATACGGGTTCACGCCGGACGGGCGGTCGCTCGTCGTCAGCTTCGGCGGCAAGATCCAACGGGTCGACATGGCAACCGGGCGCGCGGCACCGGTTCCGTTCACGGCGAAAGTCGAGCAGGACCTCGGCCCGGACCTGACGCAGGAGTGGCGTGTCGAGACGGGCCCCGTCCAGCTGCGCCAGATTGCATCGCCTGTCGTCGCGCCAGGCGGACGCCGGCTCGCCTTCAGCGCTGCTAGCCGTGTCTGGGTGCAGGAGCTCCCGTCCGGCGAGCCGAGACGAGTGACGACCAGTGAGGATCCGCAGGAGTTCATGCCGGCGTGGTCTCGCGACGGCCAGTGGATCGCCTACGTGACCTGGAGCGCCGAGGGCGGGCATCTGTGGAAGGTCCCGGCGTCGGGTGGCTCGCCCGTTCAGTTGACGCGGCATCCCGGCTACTACCGCGACCCCGCCTGGTCGCCCGACGGCCGGCGGGTCGTCTTCGTCGCTGGCTCGCGCCAAGCGCGATTCGCACACGATCGCGATCCGGTGCTCGAGCTCCGTTGGATCTCCGCCGACGGCGGCGAGTCGTCTCGGATCGCGTCGGCGCGCGAGCGCACGCGGCCGCACTTTGCCGCCGAATCCGACCGCGTCTACGTGTCAGCCGTCGAGCCGTTCTCCTGGGTGAACGCGAAGGAAACGGAGGGACTGATCTCGATGCGCTTCGACGGCACGGACCGCCGGACGCATCTGAAGATCATGAGAGAAGGCGAGACGGAGGCGCGGCCGTCTGGGCCCATCATGATCGCACCGGACGGCCGGCGCGCTATCGTGTCCGTGCGGCGGCAGATCTACGTGGTGCCAGTGCCACGCGGTGGGGAAGAAGCACCGGTCGTCAACGTCGATGCGCCATCGCTCCCGGTTCGTCGGCTCACGGATTTGGGCGGCGATTTCATGGCCTGGTCGGCGGATGGTCAGGAGGTGACCTGGGCGCTCGGGGCCGTGTCCTTCCGACAGTCGCCGGAGGCGCCACAAGAGACGAAGCCCCAGGAGCTGGCGATCAAAATCGAGCTGCCGCGCGCGCAGCCATCCGGCTCCATCGTCCTGCGCGGTGCCCGCATCATCACGATGCGGGGTGACGAGGTCATAGACGAGGGCGAGGTCTTGATCACTGGCAATCGGATCGCCGCCGTTGGCCGGCGCGGCACGCTCGAGATTCCCGCCGGCGCCCACGTGGTGGATGTCGCCGGTAAGACCATCATGCCTGGCATCGTCGACGTCCATGCCCATTTCATCTATTGGCTGGACATGCCCACGGGCGTCCAGGATCGGAACGTCTGGCAGTTCCTGGCGAACCTGGCGTACGGTGTGACCACGACTCGTGATCCACAGACCGGCACGACCGACGTGTTCGACTACAGCGACCGTGTCGAGCTCGGAGAAACCATTGGGCCGCGCGTCTTCTCGACCGGACCCGGAGTGTTCTCCGATCTCGATTTCAAACGATACGAGGATGCCGATTCTGCCCTCCAACGGTATCAGCAGTACTACCGGACCAAGACGCTGAAGTCGTACATGGTCGGCGATCGCTATCAGCGGCAGTGGGTGGTGATGGCGGCGAACAAGCACGGCCTGATGCCAACGACGGAAGGCGGGCTCGATCTCAAGCTCAATCTCACGCACATGGCAGACGGGTTCTCCGGCAACGAGCACTCGCTCCCGATCGTTCCGCTCTACAAGGATGTGATCCAGCTCACGGCGCAGTCGGGCATCTTCTACACGCCGACGTTGCTGGTGCTCTACGGGGGGCCGTGGGCGGAGAATTACTACTATCAGACGGTGCCGATTCACGACGATCCCAAGGTTCGCCGATTCATCCCGCATCACGAGATCGACGCACGCGTGAAGCGCCGGCCGTGGTTTGCGGAAGGGGAGCACGCGTTCAGCCGGATCGCCCGGGCAGGTGCGGATATCCTGCACGCTGGCGGCCGCCTGTGTCTAGGGAGTCACGGACAGATTCAGGGAATCGGCGCGCACTTCGAGCTCTGGGCGCTGCACTCCGGCGGGTTGACGACACACGAGGCGCTGCAAGTGGCGACCATCAACGGCGCGCAGGCGATCGGCTTGGCCCAAGACCTTGGCTCGGTAGAGCCTGGCAAGCTGGCGGACCTCCTCGTCCTGGACGAAGACCCGCTGCAGGATATTCGAAACAGCCTCTCCATCACGCACGTGATGAAGAACGGCGAGCTCTTCGAAGGGGATACGCTGGATCAGGTCTGGCCCCAGCGGAAGAAGCTCAAGCCGCTCGACTTCTGGAAGGCGGATCCCACGCACTGAAAAAGGAACCGGGTACTCTATTCGGAGCGAAAAAGTTACCCGGTCCCAGGCTGAGGGAGATGACCAGTAGGATGAGGCTGTCACTTCGAGGAAGCGAGGTCACGGACGCGTCGGCGAGACATCCCTCCCGTGCGCCGATGGCGCCATGCCTCCACTATGGGGGCGTGATGTGACGACAGGGCGATCCGGTTGCGACGCGACGGCAAAAATTCGGGTACGGCCTTGTTTGGGGGCCCAATGTCAAGCTGGGAATCGCTCCTGGAGGCTATTTGCTCCGTTGGTGCGCATCGAGTCGCCAGCGTTGCTCCCTCGAAAGCTCAACGTGTTGGAGAGGTCCGCGGCCGCTCGCACGACCGCTGCGCTCAAGAATGAGATCCCCGTTGTCACGAGGCGGCTCGCCGGCCCAGTGATGCTGAGAGCAGCGACCACCTGACCAGTGTGGTCGCGCACCGGCGCGCCGACACAGCGAAGCCCTTCCTCGAACTCTTCGTTGTCGAACGCAAAGCCATCGTCGCGCGCCCGGCGAAGCACTGCGCGGAAACCATCCGGATCGGTGATCGTGTTCCGAGTGAACGCCCGCAGCCCGTAGCTGCGAATGAACTGTTCCACTTCTGCGTCGCGCGAAAACGCCAGGATGGCCTTGCCAATGGAAGTGCAGTGGGCCGGGGTCCGCTTGCCGACGGTCGCAGGCGTCCGCAGCGTGCGCGTGCTTTCAGCATGGGCGATCGACACGATGTCGCCCTGGCGAAGCACCCCGAGGTGGGCGGTTTCACCCGTTTCGGTGACGAGCCGTTCCAAGATGGGCCGAGCGCGCTCGACCATATCGACCTTGGCCACCACTTTGCTGCCCAACTCGAGGAGCTTGGGCCCAAGCACGAATCTGCCGCTGCGCCCGTTTCGCTGCACGTAGTCGCGTCCTTCGAGCACGGCGAGCAGGCGATGCAGTGTGCTCTTGTGGAGGCCAACGCTCCGAGTCAGCTCACTCAGCGCCATGCCGGATTCAGCGGCCGCTAGCGTGTCGAGAATCGAGAACACGCGATCCAAGACTTGAATCCGATAAATCGATGTTGACTGCACAGCGTTCCTCCGATCTCATGTCGCCGGTGTACCATAATGTGGCTCATCCGTCGGAATATGAAACAAAGCGAGCACGCCCGCGGCCCATTTCGTCGCTTGCAGCTCGCCCAGCGACTGAGCGCGAGCGCGTGTTGACAGGCAGTCGCCGGTAGGCTATCAATTATGCCACAGTTCACTACGTGGTCATCGTCTCATGATGTGAGGCGCTTGCTTGCTGGCGGTTAGCACAAGGGAGGCGCAGGTCCATGAAGGCATGCGCAGAGCTCGGCGACCGCGGCGAAGGCCCTGGTGGCCTTCGGTCTGGACGAGGTGCCGCCAGTGGACGTGCTGTGTGGTGCTGGTAACCGCTTCGTCGCCGAAGCCAAGCGGCAGCTCTTCGGCCGGTGCGGGATCGATCTGTTGGCTGGCCCGACAGAGATCATGGTCATTGCCGATGACGAAGCGGATCCCGCGCTGGTGGCCTGCGATCTACTGGGTCAAGCGGAGCACGATCCAAACAGCGGCGTCTGTCTCATCTGCTCGAGCGAGGCCTTTGCGCATCGCGCGATTGCTGAAGTGGAACAGCAGTAGGGCGGTCCTTTTCCTGCCGTGATCAGCAGGGCTGGAGCCCGCCCTCCATCCTCTCGTGGACATCTCCGGAGGTGCTGCATCGCGTCGCCGCAATGGCGAGTGGAGGCATGGACACGCTTCCGCACAACGGGGCCATCATTACCTTGCTGGCGGTCACCGGGCTGACGCATCGCCAGTCGTATCCAGATATCTTTGTCATGACGATCTTCAAGACGCTGGCCGTCTTCTTCGTCATTGGCCTCTATTACTCGTTCAGGTGACCAGGAGGGATCATGAGCCGCACATCTGAATTTGGCACTACCCGCCGCGCTTGGCTGCGCACGACCGCCACAGCGTCGGGGCTCCTCGCCGCGAAGGGCGTCTCGGCCTCTCAGGACGCTGCCGCGAGTCCACCGGCGCCTTCGGATGCGCCGAAGCTGAAGATCACCGACATCAAGCCGTACGTGCTGAAGACCGGGCAACTGCTGGTCGAGGTGTTCACCGATGGTGGCGTGACGGGCCTGGGTGAGTGCAGCCCCACGGTCAATCTCCAGGCGATGAGCGCCATCATCGACAACCAGATCAAGCGGATTGCCGTGGGCCGCAGCCCGTTCGACACCGAGCACATCTGGCAACGCGTGTACCAGGATCACTACAAGCATGGTCACCAGGGCGTCATGATGTTCGCGTTGGCCGGCGTCGATATCGCGTTGTGGGACATCATGGGAAAAGCGCTGGGCGTGCCCTGCCATGCGCTGATGGGCGGCAAGGTTCGGGACAAGGTTCCGTTGTACGCGAGCGCGATGCGCCAGCACCGTACGCCGAAGGAAGAGGTCGCTCATCTGAGGAAGTGGGTGGATCAGGGCTTCACGTCGGTCAAGGTTCATCCCTACGAGTTCTGGGCCTTCGACCAGGGAACCGACGATACGCTCGACGTCGTGAAGGCCGTCCGGTCGGAGTTCGGGCCTGACCTTCGGCTGTCCGTGGACCCGAACCACGCATACACGGTCCAGCGGGCGATCAAGATCGGCCGCGAGCTGCAGGAGCTCGGGGTCTGGATGTTCGAAGAGCCGATCGCTCCAGAGGATTACCCAGGCTACACGAAGGTGTGTGACGCGTTGGAGATTCCCATCGCTGCTGGTGAGGAGAGCTGCACGCGGTTTCAGCACCGCGATCTGATCGTCCACGGCAACATCGGGATCATCCAACCGGACGTCTCCAAATGTGGTGGCCTCACCGAGATCCGGAAAATCGGCGTGCTCGGAGGCATCTTCAATCGGCCGGTGATGACGCACAACACGCAGCCGACGATCTGCACGGCGGCCTCGTATCACTTCTGGGTCTCCGAGCCCATGTGTCTGTACGAGCAGGAATACAACTGCGAGGAGCACGCGCTACGCGACCGGTATCCACTGTTGAAGGAGCCGCTGAAGATCGAGAAGGGCTTTCTCACGCTGCCCGATACACCGGGGTTGAGTGTCGACGTCGATCGCAAGGTTCTGGAGCAGCTCATCGCGTAATAGCAGCGCTGAGCGGCGAGCCGGGTGGAAGTCAAGGGAATGAGCGCGGTGGGCAGCGTGGTTAAGTGCTGGTCTCTTGCGCGCGGGACCGCACCACGAAATACGGTTGGTTCGTCAGGGATGGCGCCAATCCTGGGTGGAGTGTCGCCTGCTCTGGGCCCTGCTTCAATTCGAAGTAGTACTGAATTGGATACGGCGAATCCGTGTAGCGACCGGGAACGACGGCCCGATAACGCTGGTCCTTGCCAGCCATTTCCGCCGTGATGTAACGCTCTGCCTGATGGACGTGGCGATAGTGGAGCAGCACGCTGCTCGGCGTTCCCTCTGCCTCTGGAGGCAACGAGAGCGTGATCTCCAGCGGCTGGCCGCGGTGAAGGCGCTCCGGTGGCGTGTGGCTGCAGGAGAACGAAGGGCGTTGTGGTCCGCGCGATACTTCGTCCAACACGCGGCGAAGCGCCTCCGGAGGAGCACCGCCTGCGCCGAGCCCCTCGAGCTTCTTCGCCATGTCGGCGATATCGCCATCCATCGCCGGGAGGCGGTCGAGCCAATGGCCTCGCAGGGATGGACGTTCGCCGATGGTGATGTCCGTTACATAGACGCCCTTGGCGCGTTCGGCGAGCTCGGCCCAGGCTGCGCGGGCGTCTCGATAGGCTTGCAGCGCACGCTCGAGGGCCGCACGGTCCTTGGTGCGCTCGTGAATCGCATACAGGGCCGCGCTCCGAAACTTCCTGGCAAAGAATCGGCCCAGACCGGCCTGGATGGCCACGTCGATTGCCATTCGCCGATATTCCGGGCTCTTGGTGTCCTGCGCTTGCGCATCGGCTTCTGCCAGACTCTTGGTGGCCGCCTCTGAAAGCTCGTCGAGCCAGCGCGCGACCTCCAGAGGCGAGTACTTGCCGCTTCGCTCGCCGGACACCAACTCGGCCGCGAAATCATCGATGCGAGAAAACAATTGTGGATCGAACGGGCTGACATTGCCGAAGACCTTGGGCTCTGGCGTATCGCCGTACGTGCGGTCCCTCTCAGCGTCGACAATCGGCTGGTTGTAGTAGACCTCGGGCCAGTACGTATTGTTGGCAGCCGAGGGCCCGTGAGCAGTGGTGATGATGGGGAGAATGCGGCTGGCGCTCGCGAGCGCGCTCTCCACTGCTGCTGCTCCGCCACCGAACCGATGACGAAGCGCTCGGCGGCACACCTCTGGATCGACATCCGGGTTGTACAGGTGACGTCCCCACACGCGATAGGAGGAGCGATATTTTTCCCAGTCCCAGCGTGGACTGAGCGACGTGTCGGCGTACGCGCAGCGGCTCGCCGCGGCGGCCCGTAAGCGGGCCGCCAACCAGCTCTGGTTTGTCGGGTCCCCGCGGGACCCGACGGGGGCGGAGGCGGCAATGCCGGAACCGCGGCGACCTTTGAAGGACAGCGGCTCGTGGATCTCCACGCCGTCACTACCGCAAAAGCTGAACGCACGTGAATAGGCCGCAGCAAAGGTTGGATCCCCCCACAGCAGGAGCCGCTGCGTTCCAGGCCAAATGCGGTGAATAACGCCGTGGCGGCGGTCCTCGCGCAGCAGGTCGCCGTACCCGTAGCGCAGAAACCGCCTGGAGCCGCTGCTGAGCGCAAAGAACTCGTCGTCGGTCTCCCTGGGCATCTCGAGCTCGCGAATCGCCGCTTGGTGGTACGGCATGCCCAAATGCTCCGCCCAATACTTCGGCGAGATCTTCACCGGCATGCCGGTGCCGAGGGCCACGTCGATCATCGACTGGTCCATGCCCTTGGCGTGCATGTCGATTTCCACCTTGCGGCCCGATCGGACGACGCCGTCGAAGACCGTCTTCCAAAAGGCGTAGCTGGCTTCGGGGACGCCGCTCTCGCCGTGGATCCGGAACGTCACGCCGCGAACGGCCGGACATGCCTCGAGGATCCGCGTCAGCGCGTCGCGGCAATAGGAGGCATGGTTGTCGGCCGTGAGACCCTCGATGATGTGGTTCGCATCCGGGCTCTCGCTCCACTCGTAGCCATGCGTCCAGATGCCCAACTGAAAGTGGATGCCGCGAAGTGCCGCTTCATCGCTGATGAACTTCAGCAGACCGAGATTCTCGTCACGCTCCTGGTCGGAGAGGTTGGTCGCGCGCACGTCGTAGCCGGGCACCGAGACCAAGAAGGGATAGACGAACAGAAAGTAGGCATCCGTGACGTTGCGCAGGAAGTCGTACCCGATGCCGAAGGAGAGATTGAAGCGGTTGAACCGCTCGCCCGCCAGCATGGTCAGGTAAGCGGGCCACATCTCGCGGTCGCGAAACCACGGCTTGTCCTCGACGTCGCTCACGAACAGCCGCGCGACGCTGCGAATGCGATTGGCGGGGCGTTCTATGACCGGTTGTGGGAGGCTCAGCGCGGTGGTCAGATCGGGGGCGTGCCGGACCCGGTCTGCCAGCTCCAGCAACGCATACACCTGGCCGCGGGCATCGTGAGCCGAGGCGAGCACGACGTCCCTGCCCATCGCCGTGCCAGCCACGAGCGCGACCGATTCCGCGGTAGACAACGCAGCCGCGCGGCCGTTGTCCAACACCTCGCGTGCCCTCGGAGACGAGGCGCCGGCCACCAGGATGCAGCGCTCCTCGGATGCGACCTGCTCGATCCGCTCGTGCAGGCGAACCGTGACGCCCCTCTCAACCAAGGCCTCATGAAGCTCGCCCAGCGCCCAGCGGGACGCGGCGGCAGCGGCGACGTCGTCTTCTGGGTCGGATACGAGAGCGAGCGAGTCCGTCCTGCCAAACCCGACACAGCTCACGCCTGCCAGGGCGCTGGTTGTGACGAGGAACTGTCTGCGATCGATCCTGGTCAACGCCATCGGAAAGTCCTGGTGTCAAGATCCGTTCTGCGCCTTCAGCAAGAAGATGCCGTAACCCACACCCGCGGCGTCCTTGCTGCGTGCCGACTGGAAGGCAATGGTCGTGCCGTCCGGGCTCACCACCGGGTTGGACGCCTTGTACCCTTCGTACTCGCCCCAGCGGGTCATTCGCACGTAATCGGTGCTCTTGGGCTCGAGCTTCAGCTTCCAGATGTCGATGTGGTTGGAGTCTTGCTGCGCTTGCTCCCGACTCGATTCGACGAGCGTGTGCTCGCCATCCGGAAAGATCCCCTCGACCTCGTTGTACTCGTCTTGAACCTCGAGGTAGGTCGTGACCTCGCGCGTCTTCAAGTCGATTCCAAAGATGTCGGCGTAGGGGGAGCGATAGCAGGTGTAGACCAGCTCCGTGTCGTTCTCGCGGAAGTCCTGCGCTTCGAGCGTGCACTCGGGCGCTTTCGCGCGAAGGATCTCCTGCTTGTTCGCCAGCGTGGGCTGTTCTCCTTCGTACACGATGTCGGCGGTGTAGATGATTGACTCGCCTTTGGGAATCAGGTCCGGGTACTGGCCGTGCGTGTTCGACCAGGCGATCTTCGGCGTCTTCCGTGAGATGGCCACTCCTTCCGAGATCTTGTGCTCCAGCGGCACGGGACGACCGTCGCCATCCGCCTTCAAGATCCACATCTCCTGGTCGCGGGAGCGCGTACTGCGGATGTCGGTGAAGCTCTTCGCGCCGATGAGGAAGAAATCACCGTTCGGCAAGTACTGGACACGCAAGAAGCCGGCGTTCGCATAATGTGTGAGCAGCCGGATCATCTTCGTCTCGACGTCGACAACGAACGCGTCACCAAAGCTCTTTTCCATGAACGCAATCCGTTTGCCGTCAGGTGACCAGGAGGCGCGCTCGCCGAACGCGGTGAGCTGCGTGATGTTCGGCGGCAGGTTCTCCTCCGGGTTGCCTTGCTTCTGACCCTGTCCCATGAGCGTCGTGGCGCCCGCCACCACGACGATCAGAGCGCCAATCACGCGTTGCCAAGACATCTGCATGGTCTCCATGGGCACCTCAGAAGGTTAGTCGCGCGCCGATCTGAATCTGGCGCGGCGATCCCGCACTTCGGATCTGACCGAACGTGCTCGAGGTCACGCTCGTCGAGATTCCGCCGTAGTTCGGGTGGTTGAACGCATTGAAGGCATCCGCTCGCAGCTGGAGCCGCATATTCCCGGGGAGGTCGAGGCTCTTCGCGACCGTCAAATCGACCGTCCATGAGCTCGGATCCCGCACCAGGTCGAGCGGCACGTTGCCCGGCCGGACCGTCACTTGGGAGTCAGGGTGTAGTGGCACCAGCGCGAACGCATCGGGCTTCAAATACTGCCGCGTCTCGCGCCAGCCGGGGAGGACCGGGTCGCCGCCGACGTAGTCGGGCCGACTGTTCGGGATCGCCGACGACTGCGTGATGCGCAGCGGTTCCCCCGACCGGTACGAGTAGATCCCGGCGATCTGCCAGCCGCCAAGGATGTGGGTGAGGAACCGGCTTTCGTGCGAGAAGGGGACTTCCAGCACAAAGTCAGCGCTGATCCGATGGCGCGCATCCGAGACAAGTGGACCGCGATCCGCCTCAGGGTTCCAGAAGTCTTGCGTGTACTCCGGGTAATCTCCCTGGTAGTAGGCACCGATGTCGCCGCCGCTGGTGGCCGTGCCGCCACCGTACGTGTAATGGACGTCAAAGGAATAGTGATTGGAGAAGCGCTTCCGCACGGACAGCTGCAGCGCGTTGTACTCGGACGTGTGGTTGTTGTCGACGTAGTAGCCGCCGGGCACCCCCAGATCCGGGTTAATGCGCCGCCCCGTCTCCCGGTCGATAGCCAGGGCGAATTGCCGCTGCAGGATCAGCTTCCGCCCGTCGACGCGCAGGTAGCCGATCTCAGCCATCAACGATGACCCGATCGCCCGCTGGACGTTCACCGTGCTCTGGATCGTGTACGGGTTCTGCAGGTTGGGATCGAGGAGCGAGAAGAAGGCGGGCTGACCACGGGCCTCTGCCTCACGCTCGACGATCTCTCGCATCTCATCGTTGTACGCGGGCCACCGGAGCCCTTGCTCCGCCGCCTCCGCGAGCCCCCACGAGACCCGAAAGGGCACCAGCGGGTGGGCGGCACCCTGCCGTACCATGCCGGGCATCTGCGGGCTGAACAGGACGCCGGAGCCGGCGCGCAACACGGTGTCGCTCTGGTCGTCGATGGTCCAGACGATGCCCGCGCGCGGGCCGAGGTTCACCCAGCGGTCCGGCTCGTAAGGCTTGTCGGGCGGCCGTGCCGCGCCGAAGTCCATCAACCGCAGGTCGGACGGTGGCTCCAGATTCACGATTTCCACCGGGACCGCGCCGGTCGGCTGCAGTTGTACGACACCGTAGTAGTCGTAGCGCATGCCGAGGTTAAGGACGAGCCGGTTGCTCACGCGCCAGTCGTCCTGGATGAAGCCGCCGAGCTCGTCCATGTGGGACTTGTGGGGCGGCGAGCCGAACGTCGGGCGCACCTGGTTCGGGATGTTGGCCAGCAGATCCGCCTTGCTCTGAAACCCGAAGACCGGGTTCTCGGGATTGCTCCGGCCGCCCGTTTGCCGCATCCATCGGACACCGAACTTCAGCAGGTGATTCCCCATGGCGCGACTGATCTTCTGGTCGACGCTGTAAGCCGTTCCCTCCATATCCCAGACTTCCGTGGTTGGAGTCGAGAAGAGCCCTCCGACGGAGATGAGACCCATCCGTCTGCCCCACAGGTTCGTCTCAGGCGTCGTCGGATCCTGCACCTCGAAGAACCGATCGAGCCGCTCCATGTCGCTACGGTTGTAGCCGAAGCGGCTTTCCGAGACCCAGTTCCGGAACGTATGAACGAAGGTGGCTGCCACGCGGTCCTGCTCGTGCAGGAAGACGCGATCGTTCGCCCCGTCGGTGTGGATGCTGGGGATCAGCGAAAAGGGCCGCATCCGTGTGTAGGTGACCGAGAGGCGGCCGCCCCCGAACATCAGGGCGTCCCCCTTGGCAACGACATGATTCTCCCGGCGCTCCCGGTTGCGGGCGGCGACGAAGAAGCCGACGTCCTCGTTGATTGGCTCGGTCGGTGGCGGCAGCGTGTCCAACACGATCTGCGTTTCGGGGAATGGCAGGGCCGCGAGGATCTGCTCCCTTAACTCCGGTGTCGGCACGTCGCCCTGCACGCGCGTGCCTGCCTCTTCCCGATATCCCTCGTAGGTGCCGAAGAAGAAAGCCCGGTTGCGGAGGATCGGACCACCGAGCGATCCACCGAACTGGTTGAACCTCACAGGCGGCTTCGGTTCGTCGCGGGACAGGAACACATCGCGGGCGTTCAGCGACTCGCCGATATAGTTCTCGAAGATCGACCCGTGGAACGTGTTGGTGCCAGAGCGGCTGATCAGGTTCACCTGCCCGCCAACGACGCCGCCGTACTCGGCCGGCATGACTCCCTTGACAAGCTGCACCTCCTGCACCGCCTCGATGCTCATGATGTCGATGTAGTTTTCCCCACCGTATTGCGAGATGCCGCGACCTTCCGGGTTCGAATTTGCATCGGTGCCGTCCACGGTGATGCCCGCACCGTGCTTCCCCACACCGTTGAACCGCACGCCGCGGTGCCCACCGGTAGGGTCGACACCTGGCGCCAGCCGGAGCAAGCCCGTGACATTCCGCCGGCTGGACGGCAGCTCAGTCACCTGCTGTGGGCCGATCGTTTCGAGCTGCTCGGACGAGGCCGTGTTCAGGAGCGGGGCGACGCCTTCCACCGTCACGTCTTCGGCGATCTCGCCAAGCGCGAGCTTATAGGTCTGGCGCACGGTCTGTGCGCCAGCGAGCGAGAGGCCCGTCTGCACCTGCGTCCGGAATCCTTGGAGCTCGATCCTGACCGTGTACGAGCCGACCGGCAACGCGCTGAGCGCGAACTCGCCGCTCTCGTTCGTGACGGTCGTCCGGGTCATGGCGGTTCCATCGTGGGTGACGGTGACCGTCGCACCGGGCAGCACTGATCCGCTGTCATCGACGACAATGCCGTAGAGGGTTGCGGTGGTGACTTGAGCCGCCGCGGGGCCGGCCAGTAGCAGGAGACCGGCCGTGACCCACGTCACGCGTTGAAGCACAGAACGTCGCATGGCATCACCTCGTCTAGCAAGAGTTGCAAATCCGGGTCTCGCCGCCTGCGATGGAGCCCAAACTCGACGACCAATCCTCACCGCTTCGAGGAGGCGCTCTCCCTCGTGCCGCTGCCCCCGTTCGGCGCGTGCAGGTCGACGACGACGTACGGCGTCTCGATCTCGAGATCCGGAGAGATCCGGCCGTTCCCGTAGGTATCGAACGCCTCGATGTAGTACATGAAGTCCCAACGACGATCGAGATCCGCGCCGGGCACTTCCGCCTGGTATTCGTCCGAACGGCCGCGCAAGCGCTTGCTCACCGCTGGACTCTCAGCCCCTTGGCCTCGAGCGCACCGCTGAGCGCTGTGGTCGACGGGAGGGGGGAGCGCCGAATCGATGACAATCGTGACCTCGCCGCGCGGCACAGGTGGCTGCGCCTCGACGACGAGCAGCGGAGCGAGTGTGCATGCACACAGCAGCGCCGTTCGGAGCCTGAATGGAGGCCGCATCGCCCGAGCATCAAGGAACTACGCGCGGCAATGAGTCGCGTAGCCGGATTCTCGAATCTGCCCTATCAGGTGTCAAGGTCATTGTGGGGATGTCGCGTCGCGTGCGACAGCGACGACCACGCACTTGACGCGCTGCGCAGGACAGTTAGGCTGCGCCTTACCGCATCGTGTACTTGGGGCGAACGAGGCGCCATGGCGCCAGGCCCGACAGCTGCAGTGTCGACAACAGGAGAGAGAGCCGTGAGGCATGGCAAACGTTCACATCATGCGTGGCTCGATACGGCCACCGCGTGTGTCGGCATCGTTCTCTTCTCGATCGTCACGCTTCGAGCCCAGTTCGACACGGGCCAGATATCGGGCTTCGTTCGAGACAGTGAAGGCCTCGTCACTCCGGGGGCGAGCGTTACGGCCACCAACGAGGGCACGGGCCAACAGAGCGTCGCGGTCAGCAACGACGGTTGGTCCAGACCCACAGGCTCGACTTCCGGTGGGCGGTGGGAGGTGTTCAACGTGCTGAATCACCAGACGCTCGGCTCGGCCAACAGCAATCCGACCAGTGGCTCCTTCGGGCCGGTGACGAGCAAGACAGGTAACCGCACCATGCAGGTCGTGCTTCAGTACGGCTTCTAGGGTGGATCACGGATCAGGGATCAAGGGGATCAAGGGGGGAAGGGCGTCCATGGGGCAAGAGGCGCGAGACCAAGCAGACATGAGTCACGGTGAATCGCGGCGGGAGTTTCTCAAGAGGGCCGCTGTGAGTCCCATTGCGGTGAGTCTCGTCGGCGCTGACCTCAGCGAGGGCCGCGTGCCGGCGGGGACACAGAGAGACGAGGATTCACCCTGGTACCGGCAGACGTATCGTTGGGGACAGACCAACATCAATGAGAAGGATCCAAGTCGGTACGACATCAAGTGGTGGCGGGAGTACTGGAGGCGGACACAGACGCAGGGTGTGGTGATCAATGCCGGCGGAATCGTTGCTTATTATCCGAGCAAGCTTCCGCTGCATCACCAGGCGCAATTCCTCAACGGCCGCGATCTCTACGGTGAGCTCACGCGCGCGGCTCACGAGGATGGCCTGGTGGTGTTCGCTCGCATGGATTCCAACCGCGCCCACGAGCCGTTGTACAAGGCGCACGCAGACTGGTTCGCGGTGGATGCCGAGGGCCAGCCCTATCGTGCCGAGGAGCTCTACGTCACCTGCATCAATGGCCCGTACTATGAGCAGTACATTCCCGACGTCATGCGCGAGATCATCGCGTGGGAAGAGCCAGACGGCTTCACCGACAACAGTTGGAGCGGCCTGGGCCGCGATAGCATCTGCTACTGCACCAACTGCCAGCGCAGGTTTCGCGAGCTGAGCGGCGCGGATCTTCCGCGTCGGGCGGATTGGGACGACCCGGCCTATCGCCAGTGGATCGAGTGGGGTTATCGGCGCCGGCTGGAGATCTGGGATCTCAACAACCGGACCACGAGAGCCGCGGGAGGCCCCGATTGCATCTGGGCCGGAATGATCAGCGGGCACGTCGTCTCTTCCGCGTCACGCTTCCGCGACATGAAAGAGCTCTGCAGCCGAGCGGAGATCGTGATGTTGGACCAGCAGACGCGCGGCGGCGGGGGGTTCCAGATCAACGGCGAGACGGGCAAGCGGATTCATGGGCTGCTCGGCTGGGACAAGCTCTCGCCGGAGAGCATGGCCACCTACGGTCCGCGCAAGGCTGCGCGGCCGATCCCGGAAGTCCGCATGTGGATGGTGGAAGGGTTCGCGGGAACCATTCAACCCTGGTGGCACCACGTAGGCGCTTACCAGGAAGACCGGCGCCAGTTCGAAGTGGTGGAGCCGGTCTACCGCTGGTATGCGGCCAATCAGGAGTACCTCGTGAACCGCGAGCCGGTGGCCACCGTCGGCGTTGTCTGGTCTCAGCGCAATGTCGACTACTACGGCCGCGATGACGCCATGGTGCGTGCGTGGTCGCCCTACCGCGGCATGACCGAGGCGCTCATTCGTGCGCGCATTCCTTTCTTGCCGCTGCATGCTGATCACATCGAGCGAGATTCCGGACAGTTCTCTGTACTCATCCTCCCCAACGTGGCGGCGATGTCCGATGCGCAGGCAGACGCGGTCCGCCGCTTCGTGGCCGATGGGGGATCGCTCATCGCCACCGCTGAGACCAGCTTGTACGACGAGCAGGGAGAGCAACGTCCCGACTTCGCTCTGGCCGATCTCTTCTCGGCGAGCTATACCGGAAAGCGCCATGGACCGGAGCAGTTGACGCAGTCCGACCACAGCTACCTGCGGCTCGTCCCGGACGTGGGACAGGAGGTGGATGGCCCGCGCTCGGGGGAGGAGCGGCAACGTTCGGCGCCGCGGCATGCTGTGTTGAACGGCTTCGAGAAGACGAACATCCTGGCGTTCGGCGGCCTGCTGCTCGACGTGAAGGCGCGTGCCGACGCGACGGTGCCAGTAACGCTGATACCGGACTTCCCCGTGTATCCGCCGGAGACCTCCTGGATGAGGACCCCGCGCACCGACACGCCGGCGCTCGTGATCGGTACCCGGAACGATGCCCGCATCGCATACCTACCCGCGGACATCGACCGCCGCTTCGACCAGGACAACGCTCCTGATCATGGTGGCCTGCTCGCGAACCTGGTGCGCTGGGCCGCAGGCGATGCCATCCCACTGGAGGTTCAAGGGCCGGGCTTGATTGACTGTCACCTGTATCGGCAGCCGCAGCGGCTGATTCTGCACCTGGTCAACCTTACGAGCGCCGGGACCTGGCGGTCGCCGGTCCATGAGCTCACACCGGTCGGTCCGCTGAGCGTGACCGTGAAGCTTCCCGAAGGGGTGCGCGGTGAGCAGCTGCGCCTGACGGTCTCTGGGGCGTCCGTCACGCCGGCACGCCGGAATGGGGCGGTGCGCTTCGAGATCAAGACCATCAGCGACCACGAGGTCGTGGTCGTGGAGTAGTGCGCTGGCGGTAGGAAGGCGGGGGGGTCGGTACCACCGCCTCGCTACGTGCTACGGATGGTAAAGTCCCCGATGGACGGTCGTTCGCCGTTGTTGCCGAGATCGACTGACAAACCGCGCGCCGCCGTCATGACGGCCCTCACGAACGCGGCGAGGCGCTCATTGTTCAAATGGGAGGCGGGCGCCGCAACGCTGATCGATGCAATGACCTGGCCGGTGTGATCGTGCACCGGCGCGCCGACACAGCGTAGACCTTCTTCGATCTCCTCGTTGTCGATGGCGAAGCCGCGCTCGCGGACACGCATCAGCTCCGTCTTGAGGGCGGACCCGGTGGTCAGAGTACGACTGGTGTAGGGCCGAAGAGCGAGCCGTGCGGTCAGCGCGTCCAGCATGGTATCGGGCAGGAACGCCATCAGCGCCTTCCCAACCGACGTGCAGTGCGTGGGCGTCCGTCGTCCGATCGTGGCCGGGATGCGCACGCGGCGCGGACCTACCACCTGCGCGATGGACAACATCTCCGTGCCGTCGAGGATGCAGAGGTGTGCATCCTCACCGGTCTGCTGCACGAGCCTGTAGAGAAACGGCTCGGCGTGGTCGCGGAGCTCGAGCTGGGCGCTGGCTCTGTTTCCCAGCGTGAAGAGCTTCATGCCGAGGCTGTATTTGCCGCGCGTGGCGCTGCGTCTCACCAATCCGTGACACTCGAGGACCGTGAGAATCCGATGAATGGTGCTGCGGTGAAGCGCGAGTCGCGCTGCCAGTGTGCCGGGCCCAAGCTCTCCGCCTGACTCGGCCAACAGATCGAGGATCTGGAGGCCACGACTCATGACCTGTGCACGATACGGCAGTGAGGTCGTGCGTCCCATGACGGCTCACCTATCTATTTGCGCACGTAGCGCACGCATCGAGGATTGCCAACGGGCCGTGAACGAGTGTCTTGCGGCGGAGAAATACTATGCCGCGCACACCCTCGGGATCAACGATGTCTCATGATGCGAGACCTGGGGTGAGGAGCGCGCCGAAGGACCACGCGACGAGTGCCGTGACGAGGGCCGTCCACTTCCGCGCTTCGGTGAGACCGGACGGCGCTAGGCCGCCTGGCTCCGCTCGCGCGCTTGCTGCAGGTCCCAATCGCTTTGCAGGCGGAGCCAGAACTCCGCGGACACCTCGAACGCGCGTTCGAGCTTCAGGGCCATGTCTGCTGAAATAGCGCGCTTGCCGCGAACGATCTGGTTCACGGTTTGGACTGGCACCCCGAGCCGGGTGGCCGCCGCCGTTTGCGTGAGCCCGAGCGGGTCGAGCACGTCATGGCGCAGGATGTTGCCGGGCTGCACCGCACGCACGAGTACGGGCTTACCCGTGGTCGTGGTAGTCCTCGACTTTGACTTCGTAGGCATCGCCGTGCTCCCAGCGGAATGTGACGCGGTACTGGTCAAACGTTAAAAACGCTGATCCTAGCCGCTACCTCAGTGGGTCGGGGGACGTCACTTTAGCAGCCCAGGAAAGAATTGATTCACACAGCTCGGATCGAGCTGAAGATGACGGATCATGCGGCGAACATGGCCGCGCTCGATCTCCGGGTTGTGCCGTGGGCCGTGCGCGCCCAGTGGGAGTGTCGCGTAGGTACGTTGCTGATAGCAGATCCGGTAATGGTGGACCGTCTCTGTGGCGGTATATCCAGGCGCGCAGGCATCGAGCATCTCAAAGACACGCTTCAGGGGAACGAGCGCCACGGCGCTAGGCGGCCAGCGCCTGCTCGAACTCCGGGTCGTTATCGCGTGCCGTGAAGCTGTGGCGCATGAGCACCCGCACGCTGCGCGGAGACGCGGCCGGTTTCTGCGGAAGCCCTTCCGCTCGCACCTCGCCGGCGCGGACCGCCTCCACCGCGGCGAGCCAGTCTCGCTCTGCAGGTTCGTTGGTCTCGTCGAAGAAGCGCGCCACCTCGCGCCGGAAGGCGTCGAACGTCTCGGCCTCAGACGCCAAGTCGGCCAGGACATGCCGGAACCTCTCGCGGAAGGCCGCATGTGCCTCATCCGGTGAGCGTCCCGACGCGGCCATCCCACCAGGATTGACCCCTTCGAACCAGATCGCGCCGTCCTCTTCCTCGACCAGGGCGCGGCCGTTGGTAGCGACCACTTCCGCCACGTAGCCGTTACCAAAAACCAGGTCGCGGTAGGAGAACAGGAGCGGATAAGTGGGTGTCATGGATAGGAGCTTACGAGGGGCTCCACCTTCGCGTGGCTTGCCAACCGGAGCTCACGCTCTCGTTGGCAAGCGTGAGCGAAGGTTGGTGGGCACTGGTGGATTCGAACCACCGACCCCCGCCGTGTGAAGGCGATGCTCTACCACTGAGCCAAGTGCCCTATCTAGTGTTGCGTCCGCGGGAACCCGCTGTGAATCCCGTAGGAGCGGATCCGAAACATCGAGTGTAACGGATTCTCGGGCATTTGAGCAACTGGACGTCACGGCGCGGTTCGGCTCCGCCCAACACTCGGCCTTCATCTGCTCATGTATGACGTAGCGCCCGCATGGGGTCGACCCGCGCGGCCCGGTAAGCGGGCACCAGGGACGCCAGCAGCGCCAGGGTGCCGAAGAGCAGCGCAGCTGCCGCCAGTCCTATCGGATCGGTCGGCGTTGCTTCGAAGAGTAGCGCCGCGAGCGCTTGCCCCAGCAGCACGGCGACGCCCATCCCCAGCACCAAGCCGAGAAGGATCAGTCGAAATCCTTCACCCAGAATCAGCCGAAGGATTTCCTGCCGCTGAGCGCCGACTGCCATCCGTACAGCGATCTCTTTGGTGCGTGAGCCGACCGACAGGGAAAGCACCCCGTAGATCCCCACGAGCGCCAAGGCGGTTGCCACGAGGGCAAAGCCCGCCAGCAGGCGCACGGCGAATGTTCGAGGCGCCACCGACTCTCGGCGGATGTCCGCCATCGTCTTGATGTGCTCGACCGACGCCGTGGGCTCGACGGCATGGAGCGCACGTCTCGCCAGCGGGCCGAGAGCATGCGGATCGGACCTGGCGCGAAGGATCAGATGCTTGGAGAACGCGCCCATCTGCCAGAGCGGAAAATAAATCTCGGGCTCCGCGTGCTGGCTCAGGGCTTCCGTTCGAGTGTTGGTCACGAGGCCCACGATCTCGATTGTTTCATCGGTTGCGTCGGCGAAGCGCATCCTCCTTCCAATCGGGTTGGCGACGGCGAAGTAGCGCCGTGCCAGCGCGTCATTGATCACGGCAACACGGGGAGTGTCGTCATCATCGGAAGGACGAAAGCCGCGTCCGTCGATGAACGCGATTCCCATGGCGTCGAAGTACTCGGGGGTCACGGAACGCAAGGGTAATTGCAGTCGGTCACTAAGAAGGTGTTGACAAACTAATTCAGCCATGTTTGTATGAGCTACATCCCTTTTCAATGGAGGTGTGGCTTGGCTGCGACTGGTTCCTCCCGTGGACGTGGGCGTCCACCCAAGTTGATGCCGGAGCAGGCCGAAGCGCTGGTCCGGCTGGCGCGCGAGCACCCACGGCTGTCGCTGGATGACCTGACGTCGGCGTTTCGGCAGCAGAGCGGAGTCGTGATTTCGGCATTGACCGCGTGGAGGTATCTGCACAAGGCGGGCGTGCGCCGCCGCC
>WHTT01000096.1 GCA_009377605.1 Luteitalea sp. | reverse complement strand
TTAGGGGACATTTCTATTTCGCTCGCGAGGGGACATTATCACTTCGCTTCAACACTCTTAGGTTAACGCTTATGGGGTGAGAGGGTGAGGGGGTGAGAGGTGACTCGGTGCGCCTAGGTGCAGCACCACGCGCGATTTCTACCCCAGAGCAACGAATTACCTCTCACCTTGTCACCCTTCACCTTGTCACCTTGTCACCCCTTCACCCCTTCACCCCCTCCCTAGCGGTTGCGCTTCCGCGCGATGAATGCCCGCAGCTCGTTGAGAGGGCGCGTATTGAGCACGGCTGTCCGACTCACGCCAGCGCGCCGCGCCGTGCCCACCCCGAATTCCATTTGACGGCCAAGCCGATCGGCCATGTGGCAATCACTGTTGATGACGACCGTCACGCCAGCCGCGACCGCGCGCCGCGCGAGCGCATCGTCCATGTCGAGATGACCCGGGGCGCCGTCGATCTCGAGTGCCGTCCGCGTCTGCACAGCGGCATCGAAAAGCCGATCGAAGTCGAGGTCGTACCCCTGGCGGCGGCCCACGAGCCGATTGGTCGGGTGCGTAATGATGTTGACCAGGGGATGGCGAATCGCGCCAAGGTATCGTGCGGTCAGCCGTTGCGCATCCTGACCCGCTTCGTCATGCAGCGACGCCAAGACAATGTCGAGCCGTTCGAGGACCGGGTCGGGAAAATCGAGACGGCCGTTGGGAAGAATGTCGACCTCCGCTCCATGCAGGATGCTGAGATCTGGGAAGCGTTCGCGGAGGCCGGCAATCTCGTCGCGCTGCCGCTCCAGACGGTCGATGGTGAGCACGCGAGACGCCGCTGCGCTCTGCGAATGGTCGGTGATCGCCACATACTCGTAACCAAGGCGTCGGGCCACCCTGAGCATGCGCTCTATCGGGTCGCGGCCGTCACTCCACAGGCTGTGTAGATGGAGGTCCCCGCAGATGTGCGAGCGCGTGATCAGTGACGGTAGATCACCTCGCTCTGCGCGGGTGATCTCATCTGTCCCATGCCTCAGCTCGTGCGGGATGCTGGGCAGCCCGAGGGCTTCGTACACGGCGGCTTCCGTCGAGCAGGGTTGCGGATGTCCGCCCGGATCGAGCAGGGCGCTGGGCGTCAGACGCAGACCACGTGACCGCGCCCGCACGCTGAGCTGCTGGACGTGAGGCCGAGACCCCGTGTACCACACGAGCGCGCAGCCCAACTCCTCGGGTGGGACGGCGCGCAAGGTCACTTCCTCACCCTGGACGAGCACCGTCGCGGTGCGTTTGCCGCGATGTCCGACGTCAGCGGTGGCGAGCTGGTCGGTCACGCGGCCGAGCCAGCGGTCCGGCGCGGGTGTGGCCACCAACAGGGTGATGTCGCCCACCGTCGCATCGTAGCGCCGCAGACTGCCGACCGGCTGACACGCGAGGATGTGTGTCGTCGGGTCTTCGAAAGCTGCGTGGAGGGTGTCGGCGACCGCCGCCGCACGACCGAGCGGCACTCGACGGCGATGGCGCCGCAAGGTGGGCAGCGCCGCACAGAGCCGCCCGGTGAGATCCACGGCGCCCGGTGGAGCGCTCGCGCAGAGACCGGCGAAGTCGGCGAATGTGGTGGCGTCGAAGTCACACGCAAGGCGTTGCAGGTCGGAGAAGTCGAAGCCAGGGCTCCGGAAGAGACTGACGAGGTCTGCGGGCAAGCGTCCAAGCTCGGTGGCGATCGTGTGATCAGCGCCGTGCTCTGCCAGGGCGTTGCACAGCTCCACGAGGCGGTCACGCGCCTGGTCACCGCCTGGTGCTAGCGCCGCGAGCTCCCGGAAGGAAGGCCATCGGGCAGGGGGGATGTCGAGCAGGCGTGATGTGAACGCGTCGAGGGCGGCGGCCTCGCTCGCATCTCCACGGATCGCGGCGATCAGACCGAGCTGCCGAAGCGCAGGCAAGAGAGCGGAGTCTTTCCGGCGAATCCAGAAGATAGCGTGCCTCCCTCCGGAAACCACAGACCACGATGTCGAGCCAATGGTCACATTGGGGCAGGCGCACTCGTGGTCCTGAGGAATTTTTGCGAAGGCTGGCTGGTGGACGGCAGGAGGCTCGAACTCCCGACCTCCGCGTTGCGAACGCGGCGCTCTCCCAACTGAGCTAGCCGCCCACGGCTAGAAATTGTAGCACCAAGTCAGGACGTCTCGGAGCTGCTAGCTCAGGCAAGCCACCGATGCCAGAAGGGGACAGTGGCCAGCTCCGCGACCCTCCACAACGGCTTGCTCATGCTGGCGAGGTGGCGCCAAGGCCAGGCGAACGACTGTTGGCACGCATCTTGGGTCACACCATGGCAGCGGGAGCACTGACGCGAGGAGGTGTCATCATGACGTGGCGTGCAATTCAATGTGCGATGAATCGGACGGGCGCCCGGGCCATCGGGGTCGCGGCAACCGGTGTCCTCGGCCTGATCGTGGTCGGCACGGCAGCGGCATGCCGCACCAACACCGAGGCGCGTACGCTCGGTGCCACCGACACCGCTGCAGGACCGGCGGGTGTGCCGATGCTGGTCTCATGCCGCACCGGGGAGCAAGTGCTGCTCCGACAGGCTGTCGTAAACGGTGAGACGGTGTCCCAGGTGGAGTGCGTGTCGGCCGCCTCGCCATCGCCGCCGGTTGCACAGCCGGATCTCTATACCGGCGCCGCTGGTGCGTCCAGCCCGCAACCGCTCGCCTATCAGCAGGCGGACGTTCCGCCCCAGCCGCAGGTTTACGGCGCGGGCGCGCCGACCGGTGCGCAGCCCGCTGTCTATCAGCCAGCGGCGGCGGTCCCAGAGACGCGCGTCGTCCGTGAGCCGGAGGTCCGTCGCAGCAAGCGCTCGTGGCAGAAGAGCGCCGTGGTCATCGGCTCATCGGCTGCGATTGGCGCGGGCGTGGGCGGCGCCACCGGCGGCAAGAAGGGAGCGCTCATAGGCGCGGCCGTCGGCGGCGGCGGCGCCGCGATCTGGGATGCCGTAACCCGGTCACGTTGAAGAAAGGGAACCGGGTACCTTTTCGACACCGAAAAGGTACCCGGTTCCTTTCCCACCGGACTGCGACGCGGTGCCGTCACGCGAGATGTAGGACAATGGAGGCGAGTACAATGCGGCACGGCGTGGTTGGAACAGGCGCGTATGCTCAAGGTTCGTCGAATCGGTGTGCTGACCGGGGGCGGAGACGCCCCCGGTCTCAATGCGGTTATTCGTGCGGTTGTCAAGGCTGCTCACAATCATGGTGTCGAGTGCATCGGCATCGAGGATAGCTTCGACGGGCTGATCGATCCGGGGCGGTCGCGCAGTCTCACACCGAAGGACGTCACCGGGATCCTCCGCTTGGGAGGGACCATTCTCGGCACGACCAACCGGGGCAATCCCTTTTGTTATCCAATGCGCGAAGGGGCAGCGGACTTCTCGGCCCGGTGCATGGAGACGTTCCGGACGCTGGGCTTGGATGCGCTCGTCGTCATTGGCGGTGACGGCACGCTCGCCATCGCGCACGAGTTCTCCAAGCGCGGTGTGCCGCTCATTGGGGTGCCCAAGACCATCGACAACGACATCGTCGGAACAACGAACTGCTTCGGCTTCGATACGGCGGTGGCGTTCGCGACAGACGCGCTCGATCGACTGCACGTCACGGCAGAGGCGCATCATCGCGTCATGGTGGTAGAGGTGATGGGCCGCTACGCCGGGTGGATCGCGCTGTACGCCGGTATCGCCGGTGGCGCCGATGTCATCCTCGTTCCGGAGATTCCGTACGACATCGAGAGGGTTGGCACCCGAATCCGCGCACGCGAAGAGTGGGGAGCGCGATTCAGTCTCGTGGTTGTCGCAGAGGGTGCCAGACCCAAAGGGGGTCGGATGGTGGTGCAAGAGGAAGCGCGCGGCGGCCACCTCGAACGGCTTGGCGGCATCGGACAGGTCGTGGCGTCACAAATCGCCGAGCTCACGGGGAAGGAGACACGCAGCGTCGTCCTCGGGCATCTCCAGCGAGGCGGCGCGCCGACCAGCTACGATCGGATGCTCGCGACGCGGTTGGGCGCGATGGCCGTCGAGCGGCTGCTCGCCGGCGAGACGGGCAAGATGGTGGCGTTTCACCCCCCACATGTCGAGACGGTTCCGCTGGCCGACATCGTCGGCCGCACCAAACTGGTGCCTCCAGACGGCGACGTCGTCCGCACCGCGCGCGCCGTGGGCATCGGCTTCGGAGACGAGTAGCCCTTCGGCGGGCTCACTCAGACGTCTCGACGATCCGCCTGATGTCGCTCAATGTGGAGGAGTAGCCGAGGGCGATGATCAACTTCATGCGCGCCTTCAGCCCCGGCAGGCGTCCGGCGAACATGGCGCCCATCTCGCGCAGCTCGTAACCGCCGCCCTCGTAGCCGTATCGGTCCCGCACGCTGCCTGCACCGCAGCGCGACGTGATGACGACCGCGAGGTCCTCTGCGATGGCGCGACCGATTCCGGCCTGCAACGCAGGCGGCACATTGCCGCGCCCCATCGCCTCGATGACGAGACCGCGCGACCCGCTGGCACGGCTGCAGTCGATAAACCGTCCATCGCTGCCAGCGACGGCCTTGATGAGGTCGACCCGCGGCTCGATGCCGCGCACGCGCAAGGAAGGGCTGGCCTGCGGGTCGCGCCATGACGCGAGATGCGGTGAGGTGCGCGTATACAGCACATCGCCCGCATCCACGACTCCCAGTGGTCCAAACTCGCGCGCCTGAAACGAGCTCGCCGCTTCGGTGTGAACCTTCTCGACTTCGCCGGCCGCCAGGATCTGTTCGTTCATGGCGACGAGCACGCCCCGATCTCGAGAGTCTGGCGCGGCGGCGACGCGTACCGCGTTGAGCAGGTTGAGGGGACCGTCCCAGCTTGGCTCCGAGACCGTCCGCATGGCTCCGACCAGCACGACTGGCTTGGGAGACATCAGCGCGACGTCGAGGAAGTAGGCGGTCTCTTCCAGCGTATCGGTGCCGTGCGTGATCACGAGGCCATCGACGTCGGGGCGCCGGAGCCATGCCGCCGTGCGCTCCGCCAGGTGCCACATGTGGTCAGGGGTGACGTGCGGGCCTGGTAGCCGTGCGACATCCTCGACTTCGATGGCGGCAATGGCCTCCAGGCCCGGCACGAGAGCGAGGATGTCGTTGCCACCGAGCGCAGGCACCGCCGAGTGGGTGCGGGCGTCGCGGCGCATGGCGATGGTGCCGCCGGTGAAGAGAATGCCGATCATCGCCCGCCCTGGCGCTGAGCCTCCGTAGTTTTGAGCTCTGAGTCGTGAGCGTGCTCTATCTCCCGAGGAGATCCTGATCCTTCTTCTTCTGAAGATCGTCGATCTCGTGGATGTGGCGATCTGTGATCTTCTGCACCTCATCCAGGCCACGCCGCTCTTCGTCTTCCGAGACCAGGCGCTCTTTGAGCATCTTCTTCAGTCGATCGTTTGCGTCGCGGCGGACTTGGCGGGTCGCGTTGCGGCCCTCTTCGGCGAGCTTGTGAACGTGGCGTGAGAGCTCCTTGCGCCGCTCGTCGGTCAACGGCGGTAGAGGAATCCGGACCAGCTTGCCATCGTTCGACGGATTGAGCCCCAAGTTCGCCGCGCGAATCGCCTTCTCGATGCCTGCCAACAAGGACGGGTCGAACGGTTGTGCGACGATCATTGTCGGTTCGGGGATGGACAGTGCCGCCACCTGGTTGAGCGGCATCATGGCCCCGTAGGCGTCGACCTGGACGCCGTCGAGCAGCGCCGTGGAGGCGCGACCGCTCCGCACGCCCGCGAGCTCATGTTGTACATGCTCGACCGCCGCATCCATGCGCTTTCGGACCTCATCATACAGAGCCTTGAGATCGCTCGCTTCCATGGCTCATCTCCTCACAGCTCGGCATCTGTGCCGGGCCTACTGACCCTCCAACGGCTCGCCTGTCGCCGTTTCGCGTTTCCTGAATCCTCATCAGGCCTGCACCACCGATCCAACGGGCTCCCCCATGACCGCGCGGCGCATGTTGCCCGCCTTTCGGAGATCGAACACGATAATTGGCAGCTGGTTGTCCATGCACAGCGAGATGGCGGTCGCGTCCATCACCTTGAGCCCTTGTTCGAGCACCTGCAAATACGAGATCTTGTCGTAGCGCTTCGCGGTCGGCTCGATCATCGGGTCCGCGGAGTAGATGCCGTCCACCTTGGTCGCCTTCATGATGACCTCCGCCCTGATCTCCATCGCCCGTAGGGCGGCTGCGGTGTCGGTCGTAAAGTACGGATTGCCCGTCCCGGCGGCAAAGACCACGACCCGGCCCTTTTCGAGATGACGGACGGCCCGCCGCCGAATGAACGGCTCGGCGACGGCGCGCATCTCGATGGCCGTCAGGACTCGTGTCGCGACCTCCTGTTTCTCGAGCGCATCCTGCAGAGCGAGCGCATTGATCACGGTGGCCAGCATGCCCATATAGTCGGCGGTGGCGCGATCCATCCCGCCAACGCTGGCCTTGACCCCGCGAAAGAAGTTGCCGCCTCCAATCACGATGGCGGTCTGGATGCCGAGTCGTTGAATCTCCGCGACTTCTGTCGCGATCTGTGCCGCGACGGTTGGATCGACCCCAAAGCCCTGGGGACCCATCAAGGCTTCGCCAGAAAGCTTGAGCAAGACGCGCTGGTAGGCTTGGATCGACATGGCACGCGGATTATACGGGAATCCCGATTCCTGATTGCTAGGCTTCTCCGACCTTGAAGCGAGCGAACGTCAAGATGCGCAGGGGACGGCCCGTCGTACTTGCCGCCTCGGCCACCAGATCCGCCACCTTCAGCTTGCTCTTCTCAGGTCGAATGCTCAGTTGCTCGAGCAGCACGGACTGCTCGTAGAAGCTTCCGAGCTTCCCCTCGATGATGCGATCGAGGACGGCGGGCGGCTTGCTGGCGCTTTCGAGCTGCGCGCGGTAGATGGCCTTCTCGCCCTCGATGGTGGCTGCCGGAACATCCTCGCGGCTCACGTGGAGCGGGCTCGTCGCGGCCACCTGCATGGCAATCTCGTTGGCAAACGTCGTGAACCCCTCGGACGTCGCCGTCGACGCATCGACACCGGCAAATGCCACGAGCACACCAATCTTCTCGAAATGGATGTAGCGTGCGACGAAGTCCCCGGTAAGGCGCGCGATCCGCGACACCGCCATGTTCTCGCCCACCTTGGCCACGGCCTCCGAGAGGCGCACACCGATCGGGGTCTCCGGGCCAGTCAGTGTGGCCGCGTCGGCGTTGGCGTCTGCCTCTGCGACCACGCGGGTGATCTCCTTCACGAGCGCACGAAAATCGTCCGTGCGCGCGACGAAGTCGGTCTCGCAGTTCACCTCGACCATCGTGCCGCGCGTCCGGTCGTCGCTCAGGCTGAGACCGATCAGCCCTTCGCCGGTCGCACGGCCCGCGCGCTTGGCGGCCTGGGCGAGGCCGCGCTTGCGAAGAACCTCAACGGCTTCGTCGGCGTTGCCGCCAGCTTGTACGAGGGCGTTCTTGCACTCCATCATGCCTGCGCCCGTGCGCGCGCGCAGACTCTTCACCTGCTCTGCCGTGACTGTCATGCCTGTACCCTTCGAGAAACGACCGATCCTTGACCGCTAGGCGGCCGTTCTGTGAATTTGTCCCCGTTGTGTGACCGCATAGCGGTTCCGGCGCGCGACCCTCGACGATGCTCGGGACGCCCTGAGCACAGTCGAAGGGCGGAGCGCGCCAAAACCAGCACTGGGACCGTACACACGAAACGCCGGCCGTGGGACGGGTAGCCGGCGTTCTCGACATCTCCTAAGGCCCCCAGCGGAACGAATGAAGCAGGGTTCTTAGTCCTTGGGAGATGTCAGGCCCCGCGGAGCGGAGCCCAGCCAATCAATACCAGCGACGCTGGTATCCCGCACCTGTTAGACGGATGCAGGCGCCCGCTCGGTCCGCGCCGGACGCGCTGGCCGCTGCGCGGCGCGCGGGGGATCGCCATCGACCGGCTCCGGCTGCGCCGCCTCACGCAGCGAGCGGCCCTCGAGCACCGCATCGGCAATGCGCGACGCGAACAGCCGAATAGCCCGCAGCGCATCGTCGTTGCCCGGAATCACACAGTCGACCTGTTCCGGATCGCAATTGGTGTCCACAATGCCGATGATCGGGATCTTGAGCTTGCGCGCTTCATGGACGGCGATTTCCTCGTGCCGCGTATCGACCACGAACACCGCGTCCGGCAGCGTGCCCATGTTGCGAATACCGTCGAGATTCCTCTGGAGCTTGCGCTTTTCCTTTTCGAGCCGCGCGATCTCCTTCTTGGACAAGATGTCGTAGCGGCCGTCGGTGACCATCGCTTCCAAATCGCGGAGTCGGGTGAGGCTCCGTTGGATGGTCTGGAAGTTGGTGAGGAGGCCGCCGAGCCAACGCTGGTTGACGTAGAACATGCCGCAGCGCTCGGCTTCCTCGCGGATCGCGTCTTGCGCCTGCCGCTTCGTGCCCACGAACAGCATCGTGCCGCCCTGGCCTGCGAGATCGCTCGCGAACTGTTCGGCTTGGCGGAACAGCCGCGCCGTCTTGCTCAGGTCGATGATGTAAATGCCGTTACGTTCCCCGAAGATATACGGCTTCATCTTCGGGTTCCACCGCCTGGTCTGGTGACCGAAATGCACGCCGGCTTCCAGCAGGTCTTTGACAGCGATCGGACTCAAGCTCCCTCCGTTCAACGCGCCGACCCCATTGTCAACGCAATACTCACGTTTTATCGCTTGCTGAACTGGAAGCGCTTCCGCGCGCCAGCCATGCCGTACTTCTTTCGTTCCTTGATGCGTGGATCGCGTCTGAGCAAGCCAGCTTTCTTCAGCCGCGGACGCAGCTCCGCGCTGTAGAAGCACAGGGCGCGCGCGATGCCCAGGCGCACGGCTCCCGACAGGCTGGACACGCCGCCCCCTATGGTGTTCGCAACGACGTCGAACTTATCCGCCGTCTCCGTGAGCATCAGAGGTTGGCGGATCTGCATCCGCAACGATTCGACGGTGACCGAGTCGGTGAGAGGCTTGCCGTTGACGAGGATGTTGCCGGTGCCAGGGCGAAGGAAGACGCGAGCGGTGGATGTCTTGCGACGACCAGTGCCGTAATACTGAATGACTGCCACGTTACATGACCTCGAGCGGCCGCGGCTGCTGCGCGGTATGGGGGTGCTCAGCACCCGCGTAGACATTGAGCTTGCGATACATGGCGTCGCCGAGCTTCGTCTTGGGTAACATCCCGCGCACCGCCGCCTCCACGAGGCGCGTGGGCTGCGCTTGCCGAACCTCTTTCGCGCGTGTCTCCACGAGCCCGCCGGAGTACCCTGTGTGACGTCGGTAGCGCTTCGCCTCTTCCTTACGCCCCGTGAGCTTGACCGTGGCGGCGTTCAATACCACTACGTGATCCCCCACGTCGATGAAGGGCGTATAGGTCGCCTTGTGCTTTCCTTGCAAGATCCTGGCTGCCACGGTCGCCACGCGGCCGAGTGAGCGTCCCCCGGCATCGATGACGACCCACTGCCGCTCCACGGCTCCGGCAGATGGAACGAACGTGCGCATGCAATCCCTTTCGGCCGCGATCGGGAGCGCGGCAAACAGGAAGGATACCTTTCTGCCGTAAACCTTGTCAAGAAGAGGAGTTTCAGGAAACGGGAATCAGAGTCAGGAATCGAGAGTCAGGAATCGGGATTCCGGGCACCAGGCTTGCCTCGCCGTAGCTCGCAGGAGGCGAGCGAAGGCTGGAATCGGGAATCGGCCCTTCGACTCGCTGCGAGTCGAATGGCGGATTCTGCAGCAGTTCGGCCCCTGACGTGATGCGGTAACTGCACCCTTTACTCCTGGCCTCCGTCCCCGTCACCCAATTTATCGGCCATTTCCGCCCCTTCACGCGTTGGCATTCCCCTTGCCCCTATAGGCGGGGGAGGGAACGTGATGTGGCGGCGTATTCGCGGGCACGTCGTTGGCCTTGATGTCGGGGCTTCCGCCGTGCGGCTGCTCGAGCTCAAGAGAAGGCGCACCGGCGTCGGTATACGAGCGTACGGCTGCGCACCGCTGCCTGAGGAGGCCATGGGCGATGCGGACGTGCTGGACGACGCGGCTGTGCTCGCGTGCCTCCAGCCACTCGTCCAGACGCTGCCGCTCTCGACACGGCGTGTGGCCATTGGGCTCGCGGGTCGCGACCTGTTCGTCACGCGTCTCGTCTTGCCGCGTCTGTCCCCGCGGGAGCTGCGCACGGCGATCCGCTGGGAAGCGCGAGCACAGCTCCCCTTCGACCTCGATGAGGTGGCGCTCGATTACCAGGCCTTGCCGGACAGCGGCTCAGAGCCGTCGCGCATGGCGGTCGTTCTCGCCGCAGCGCACCAGCGCACCATCGAGTGGTGGCAGTCACTGGTGACCCGCGCCGGTCTCCAGCTCGGCATCGTCGATGTCGTTCCGTTTGCCGTGCAGCGCGCCTGTGAGTGGCTCGGTGTCACGGGGCCAGGCGAGGTCGTCTTGCTCCTGCACATCGGAACCCGCGCCACTGCCGCCTGCCTCGTGCGGGAAGGACACCCGCTGTTCGTGGGCGATCTGGCGATCGGTGGCGATGCCTGGACGGCCGCCATCGCGCGCGAGGCGCGCTGCACGCGTCAGGAAGCCGAAGCGCTCAAGAGGAACGTCTCATGCGGGAGTTCCCCAGCGCCAGCGGACTGGCCGCCGGCACTGGCCATCGCCACCGAGACCTTCGCGACCGAGCTCGCGCGCATGTTGGCCTTTGCCCGCGAGCACGATGATGCACCAGCGCCGCAGCGCGTCGTGCTCAGTGGCGGTGGCGCGCATCTCGCTGGCTTGGGCGCGGTCTTGTCGGCGCGACTCGGCTGCCATCTCGAGGTCTTCGGTCTCGCCAACGCCCGCATCAACGGCCTGCTCACCGCGCCGCCGCCGGATCTGGGGCCTGCGTGGGCGCTTGCGATGGGGCTCGCGTTGCGAGGTGTGTCGCGATGATAGATATCGATCTCCTGGCGCCCATTCGGCCACGGCGCGCGACGGCGTGGGCCCGCGCTTGGGCATGCGTCCGCCCCTACAGTCCCTGGCTGATCACACTGGCGACTATCGCCGCGCTCCTCGGTGTCCAGATCGGCCTCGGGCGAGCTGAACGGCGTCTCGACGCCGCACTGGCGCGGGCGCGTGTGACGGCGTCGCACGTGGAGCGCAGCGCGCAGCGCGTTCAGTCGCTCGAGGAACAGGAGGCACGCCTGCGTTCCACCGAGCTGGCGGTGCAGAGCGTGCGGAGCCGTAGGCGGACAGGTGTCGCACCAGTGCTGGCCGTCTTGAGCGGAGCGTTACCGGAAGACGTCTGGCTGGAGCGCCTCGACGTACGGCGCGCCGAGATGACGATTCAGGGGCGCGGCCAATCGCTTTCATCGCTCGTTACCCTTGCCAACCAACTGTCTGCGCTCCCCGTCTTCGACGGCCCAACCGACCTGAGCGAAGTGCGCCACGCTCGCCCGGTATCGGTGTCCGCACCCCCTGGGCCTGTGCCCGAACCGAACAGCGGGCGAGCTCGCGGCACCACGACAAGTGTAGACGGCTCGGCCTTCACTTTCACCTTACGAGGCAGGTTGCGGCCGGCAGAGACGCAGAAGAGGAGCACTCGACCATGATGTTGGCCCCGTCGACTGAGGCTCGCCGATTGATTGTGGTGATCGCGTTGAGCGCCGCTGTCGGCGTCACGGCGTGGCGCATCGTGCTTGGACCGCGCGCTGCGCGAGTCTCTGAGAAACGGCAGGCGCTATCGGTGCTCGAGGCGCGCGTGACGGATGACCGTCTCACATCGGGAAGAGCCGCCAAGTTGCGTGACACGCTCCGTGCACGAGCGCATCGACTGGCACGAGAGCGCACACGGTGGAAATCACCGTCGACCATGGCCACCTGGTTGGAAACGGTCGGCGGTCTGGCTCAGTCGCACGGCCTGCAGCTCCACGGGTTCAAGCCAATGCCGACGACAGGCAACGGCAGTCCTGGGGCGTGGCAGGCCACCTTCGACCTGGAAGGCACGTTCGCGCGGCTGCACCGGTTCATTGGAGCGTTGGAACAGGACGAAACCAGTGATCTCTTGGAGCTGACGTTGTCGGTCGCTGCCCGCGAGCAAGGGCGCACGCGCCTCCGCGCCTCCTGTGTGGTCGCACGGATCAGTCCATGGGAGAGAGGTGCTTCGTGAGACGTCAGAGGCCGGTCTTCTTCTCCGCCCTCACGGCGACGATGGTGGGCCGTTTGGCGCTCGCGGCCGCACAAGCGCCACACTCCGCGGCGCAAGAGCGCGACCCGTTCACTCCACCGGTCGCCGAAGACAGCGTCGGTCCCGTCTCTCGTCGTGTGCGACCGGTCGAGACGCGCCTCTCCGACCTGACGCTCGATGGTGTCGTGCTGATAGGTGTTGCGTGCAGCACGGCGCGTCAAGCCGCCGTCATTCGTTCGTCCAGCGGTCGGTCGTGGGCGATCGCCGCCGGGGATCGCCTGCGCGACTCGCGCGTCGCGCGTGTCACCTGTGACGCGGCGTTGTTCGAGCGTGCCTCGCCCAGACGACGCAGAGGCGGACTTGTCTCGCCGAAGCGACGTAGTCGCGAAGGCGGAGGTGCAACGCGCGAGGTGTGGAGACGTCTCGAGGGAGGACATGCCTCGTCGACGCGAGGCGGACTTGTCTCGCCGAAGCGACAGAGTCGCGAAGACGGAGAGGAGGCTCGATGACCTCGCTCATTGGCTCAGTAGTGCTGTCGATGCTCTCACTTGGGGGCCCTGTTGAGGGCGGCCCCGTCGCCCAGCAGTCGTCCGACAGGATGAAGCCGGTCCTACGTACGAGTGAGCGCTCCCCTCGCGAGCCCACCGTCAGCCTCGATTTCCGACGGGTCGACGTCCGCGCGGCGCTGCGCGCGCTTGCGACGCTTGCCGACCTCAGCCTCGTGCTCGATCCGGGCATCGAAGGCTTGGTCGATGTCACCCTGCGTGATGTCGAATGGGATCAGGCCCTGGATGTGATTTTGCGCACCCATCGGCTCGGAGCCCAGCGCGAGGCACGCGTGTTGCGCGTGGCCCCTCTCAGCGTCCTGGTGAGCGAGGCCGCCGAGCGGCGCAAGCGTTTGGAAGCCCAGCAGCGCGAGCGTGCGCTCTCGCACAAGGCGTTCCGCACGATCACGCTCAGCTACGCCCGCGCGCGAACGCTTGCACCGCTCGTCGAGAAAGTTGGCCTGACACCGTACGGCGAGGTCGAGATCGATGAAGCAACCAACACACTGATCCTCATCGATCTGCCTGAGGGGCTAGACCGCGCGGCACGGCTCGTCGGCACCCTCGACGTCGCGCAACCGCAGGTCGAGATTCAAGCGCGCATCGTGCAGACGACGCGCGATTTCTCGCGAGAGCTGGGCGTGCGCTTGGGCCTCTCTGCCGAGGCCTCGACACGACTTGGCAACACGCTTCCCCTGGTGTTCCCGAACAACGCGGCGCTCAGTGCGGGATCCGGCGCGGAGCCCGGCGAAGGTCGCGACGGCGTCCAGTTGTCGCTTGGCTCGGTCGACGGAGCCGTACGGCTCGATCTCGCGCTGTCGGCGCTGGAGCAAATGGGCAAAGCGCGCGTGCTGTCGGCGCCGCGCGTGATGACGCAGAACAACGTCGAGGCGGAAGTGCAGCAAGGCACGCAGATTCCCTACGTCACGCAAGCGACGCCGGTCGGTGGTCAGACCGACGCACCGATCTTCGCCGCGCTGCAGCCGCCCACCGTGCAGTTCAAGGACGCGTCGCTCAAGCTCAACGTCACACCGCAGATCACCGCGGCGGGCACCATCGTGATGCGTCTCGAGCTCGAGCGCTCAGCGCCCGACTTTGCCAGCGTCGTGCCCGGCAACCCGAATCCGCCGATCTCCACGGCCAAGGCGGTGGCCACCATTCAAGTGTCCGATGGGGCGACCGCCGTCATCGGTGGCGTCATGATCCGGGCGGAGACAACGAGCCAGCGCCGGACGCCGGCGCTGCACCGGATCCCAGTTCTCGGCTGGCTGTTCCGCGACCGCGTCGAGGATCGTACCGACCAGGAGTTGCTGCTCTTCATTACGCCACGCATCCTACCTGGCACGGTCGCTGGTCGTCCCACCATCCCAGAGAAGAAGGAGTAAGCGCGATGCCTTGGCACGCGACGCGGACTGGCGTCGTTCTCTATCTCGTGGTGGCCGCTGGTTGCGGTGCGGACATTCGCACGGGCACCTCTCCCGTGGAGCTGGTCGTCGATCGGCTAGAAGCAGCCCCGGGTGGAAGCAGCTCGTTTGCCACGCTGCTCCACTCCGACGTCCGCACGGACGCTGCGCATCCGGATCTGGGTCGGGTCGTCTTGCGCGTCCGCTTGCGTGACCCTGGGCCCGCTGGTGCACCAACGGTGCCCTCCGCGATGAACGTGGTCACGATCACGCGATATCGCGTCGTCTTTCGGCGGAGCGACGGGCGCCGCGAGGAAGGAAGGGACGTTCCGTATGCGGTCGACGGCGCAGTGACCGTTACCGTGGGCGAGTCGGCGACGCCAATTGTCTTCACGCTCGTGCGCGCGCAGGCAAAGCTCGAGCCTCCCTTGCGAACGCTCGCCGGTGCCGATGGTGCCGCTGTTCTCTCGACGTCAGCCGACGTCTCCTTCTATGGCAGCGACGCCCGCGGGCGAGCGGTGACGGCAGCGGGGTCGCTGACCGTTCATTTTGCCGATTGGGACGAATCGTAGATTGACGACGTTACGGAGGCGCAGATGAATGTGACAGCCCTTTCACGCTCCGTCGTTGGACTCCTCTCGCTTACGTGGCCAGCCGTGCTCACGACCGCGTGCGGCCTCGAGCCAACGGGCCCACCACCCCTCACAGGACCATCGGAGCTGGGTTTGGCGCTTCGCGTGACGGCCAGCCCCGATATCCTGCCGCGAGACGGCGTCTCGACGGCGCGTGTGTCGGTGGAAGCGCGAAACGCTCGCAGCGACCCCGTGAGCGGCCTCAGTCTCTGGGCGGAAACGGTCTTCCGCGGCGCGATCACAGACGAGGGGCGGCTCTCGAGCAAGACGGTGGCCACTGACGCCAGCGGTCGTGCGTATCTGACGTACACAGCGCCGCCCGGTGCCGAAACCGACAACTCAGATGAGGGGAACGACATCGTGACGATCAGGGTGACGCCAGTCGGCGACGACTATGCAGGCACGGTTGCCCGCGTCGTGCACATTCGTCTCGTACCGTTGGGGGTCGTCCTGCCACCGTCCGGTACTCCCCTTGTAGATTTCACGGTTTCGCCGACCACCCCTCAGGCAGGAGATCTCGTGCAGCTGGACGCGTCGGCATCTCACGATTGCCCGGCCGACGCGACGTCGCCGGGCGACTGCACGTCTGCCGCCTCGCTCGAAACAGTCGAGTGGCTGTTCGGTGATGGAGCCAGGGGGACGGGCAAGCAGGTGACACATCGCTACGCCAAACCGGGCGAGTATGTCATCACGCTCACGGTTACGAACGACCGCGGCCGGTCAGCTTCTGCGTCGAAGCCGATCGAGGTTGGCGAGCCGGAGGGATAGAGGCTCACGACGGCAACCGTTGAGCGCAACTTGTGTCACGTCCGGGCTTGCCGTCGCGCGGGATGGCTTGCCTCCTCGCCTCGACGATGGCATCGTCGTCTCGGGTCGTCGTGTCGCTGAGACGACGACCCGAGCATGGCATGGCGGCGGATTCATGTGTCCACAAGCCCGAGGGAGATACGCTCTCTCGCCGCCTGTGCCTCTTTGAGCGACCTGAACCGGTACACGCCCGTGGATACCGCCGGCGCGGGGCAAGGCGCCGATACTGAGCGCAGTGTCGAGCAAAGCGGCGAAAGGTGTCGCCGGGGCGCGTCAGCAACGGCGCGAGCTCCATCTCTTGCACCGACCGAAACTTCTGTACGGGCACCTACCTCCAAGCCAAGCCGCCGCTTCAGCGCCTCCGCATCCTGACGATCCAAAGGGCGCACGGTATCCTTCTTGAGATTATAAAGAGCGCGTGGAGTCGCCACGCAAATCGTGACTCCTTCCATGCGCCAAGCCTACTGCAGGCAGCCTCGTGCCGTCACGTCCCTCGCCCGCGTCCCCGGCGTATGATCTTTCCGTGCCATTCTCTCGCTCCACCTACGAAGCTCGTCTCGCGGTCATCCGTGCCACGTTGGCGAGCCAGCAGATCGACGCTCTCGTCGTCACACACCCTCCCAACGTGCGGTACCTTACGAGCGTGGCGGCCTCGGCGGGCGCCGCATTCGTGACCGATGCGGATCTTTACTTGATAACGGACTTTCGATACGCTGCCGCGGTCGAGCGGCGGCTGGACGAGCTTGAATTGCGAGGGCTCGTGACGCCGCTGGTCGGCGAGCAGCCGCCAGAGCAGGTGATGGCCTCGCTTGCTGCCGAAAGTCAACTTGGGCGCGTGGGCGTGGAAGTGGCCCACACGACGATCGAACAGCACGGCCGCCTGGTCGCCGCCCTCGGGCCCCGAATGGAGCTCCTGGCGGTCAGCGAGGTTGTCGAAACAGCGCGTTTGCGGAAAGATGAGCAGGAGATTGCGGTGCTGCGAGCGGCGGCGGTCCGCCTCTCGGATGTGGCTGCGGGCGTGCTGAGTGAGGTCGTGAGGCCTGGTCGCACCGAGACGGAGGTCGCGGCCGAGATCGAGTGGCGCCTTCGGCGCGGCGGTTTTTCACGGCCCGCGTTCGACACGATTGTGGCCTCCGGCCCGAATAGTGCCATGCCGCACGCCACGCCGACCGAGCGGGTGCTCGCCGACGGGGACGCGGTGGTGCTGGACTTCGGTGGCGTGTACAACGGATACTGCGTTGACCTGTCGCGGACGGTCCTGTTGGGCTCGCCCTCGGCGAAGCTGGTGCAGATGCATGAGGCCGTGTGCGAGGCGCAGCAGGCGGCGATCGCGGTGCTGTGTCCAGGTGTGGCGCCCGAAGCGGTCGACGCGGCCGCTCGCGACAGCTTGGCTCGGGCCGGCCTGGCTGAGGCTTTTGCCCACAGCACCGGGCACGGGTTGGGGTTGGAAGTGCACGAAGCGCCACGGCTCGGTCGCCGGCAGTCCTGGACGGCGCCCTCGCCCCCGCTCGAGAAGGGCATCGTCTGCACCATTGAGCCCGGGGCATACGTCGTGGGCCTGGGTGGCGTGCGGATCGAGGACGATGTGCTGGTGACGGCCAACGGGTGTGAGTTACTCACCCGCGTGGACCGCGCGTGGCGGGTGAGATGACCGACACCATGAACCTCGACCAGATCAAAGAGATTCTCGAGCTCGTTCGCGAGCACGACCTGACGGAGTTCGAGCTCGAGCAGGGCGGCGTCAAGATCCGCATCCAAAAACAAGGTGGGCACGCCGCCGTCGTCTCTGGAAACTCGAGTGCGCCCGCGGCTGCGCCTCTTCCCGCCGCTGCCACGAGTGATTCGCCGCCCGCCGCAGCCGATGTCCCGCTGGCGCCGCCGCCCGCCGAGGAAGCCGCAGACCCGGACTTGGCGATCGTCACCTCTCCGATTGTGGGGACGTTTTACCGTTCCCCGGCGCCAGGAGCTCCCTTCTTTTTCGATGTTGGGGATGTCGTCAGGAAGGGACAAGTCATTTGCATCATAGAAGCGATGAAGTTGATGAACGAGATCACCTGCGAGCACGAAGGTGAGATCGTGCAAGTCTTCATCGAGAATGGCCAGCCGGTCCAGTACGGCGAGCGCCTCTTTGCGATCCGAGCAGAGTGATCCGAGGTTCCTGGCTCTTGGACCGTGGTGTGTCTAGGCGCTTCGGTGCTTTGGTCCGCGAGAGCGAACCAAAGACCAAGAACGACGAACCGGTTGATGCTTGTCCGCTATGTTCAAGAAGATCCTTATCGCCAATCGAGGCGAGGTCGCCCTACGCGTGATCTGCGCCTGCCGGGAGCTCGGGGTGCAGACCGTCGCGGTGTACTCGGAAGCCGACGAGAACACCCTGCACGTGCGGTTTGCCGACGACGCCGTGTGCATTGGCCCGCCGCGCAGTAGCGAGAGCTATTTGAACGTACCCGCCGTGATCAGCGCTGCGGAGATCACCGGCGCTGAGGCGATTCATCCAGGTTACGGTTTTCTCGCGGAGAGTGCCTACCTCGCTGAAGTGTGCGAAGCCTGCCACGTCAAGTTCATCGGCCCGACTCCCAACGTCCTCCGGCTGATGGGCGACAAGGCGCGGGCACGGCGTGTGATGAAGAAAGCTGGCGTCCCCATACTGCCGGGAAGCGACGGGCCGGTCGATAGCGAAGAGCAGGCAATTCGGAGTGCCAAAGATCTTGAATATCCTGTAATCATCAAGGCGTCGGCCGGCGGTGGCGGGCGAGGGATGCGCGTGGTACGCGAGGCGTCCGAGCTGGGACGCGCGCTGCGAACAGCCCAGCGGGAGGCACAGGCGTCGTTTGGTGTCGGGGACGTCTATCTCGAGAAGTTCATCGAGGCTCCACGGCACATCGAGTTCCAGGTGCTCGGCGACCACCACGGGACCGTGCTGCATCTGGGTGAGCGCGAGTGCTCCGTACAACGTCGTCATCAGAAGCTGCTCGAGGAGGCGCCATGCCTCGCGCTCAGCCCGAAGCAGCGGCGCAAGCTCGGCACATTGGTGGTCGATGCAGCCCGAGCGGTCCAGTACACGAATGCTGGCACGTTCGAATTCCTGATGGATGCGCAAGGAAACGTCTACTTCATCGAGGCGAACACTCGCCTGCAGGTCGAGCACGGTGTGACCGAGGCGATTACCGGCATCGACATCGTCAAGGAGCAGATCAGGGTTGCGGCCGGAGAGCGCCTGTCGTTCAAGCAAGGCGACCTCAAGTTCACGGGCCACGCGATCGAATGCCGCATCAACGCTGAGCATCCGGAAGACTTCACGCCGAGCCCGGGTCTCATCCAGGTCTTCAGCGTGCCAGGGTTCGCGGGCGTGCGTCTGGACACGTTCGCGCACGCCGAGTGCACCGTGCCGCCGTATTACGACTCACTGGTTGCGAAGGTCATCACGCACGGGCGCGATCGGCAAGAAGCCATCGAGCGCATGCGGCGCACCCTCGAGATGACCGTAATCGAGGGCATTCACACCACCGTCCCGCTACATCTTCGTATCCTCAAGGACCCAGACTTCGTGGCCGGCCGCGTGAACACGGCGTTCCTGGAGCGGTTTCAGCGACCGCTCGGCCAGGGCGGGACACTGGCAGAGACGGCCTGACGGTGCTGGATCTTTCGGCCCCGCCGTCCCTGTACGCCATCGTCGACGCGGACGTCGCACGCTCGGCCGGATACGGTGTGGTGGAGCTCGCGGAGCGCTACTTGGCTGGAGGCGCCCGCTGGTTACAACTCCGCGCCAAACGGGCAGGCAGCCAGGAACTGCTCGAGTGGGTCGACGCCATTCAATCGCACGCGGCCGCCAAGGGCGGCCACGTGATCGTCAATGATCGCTCGGACCTCTCGCTGGTGAGCGGTGCCGACGGCGTTCATGTCGGCCAAGACGACCTGCCCGTCACGGCGGTTCGCGATGTCCTCGGGCCCGCCGCGATCGTCGGACTCTCGACGCATACACGCGCCCAGGTTGACCTCGCCCTCCAGCTGTCCGTGTCCTATGTCGCCGTCGGCCCGGTGTTCGCGACGCAGACGAAAGCGGCGGCCCACGATGTCGTCGGACTCGACCTGGTGCGCTACGCGGCGCAACACGCCGGCGCGCGGCCGATCGTTGCCATCGGTGGCATCACGCTCCAGCGGGCGCCGGAGGTGGTGGCGGCAGGTGCGAGTGCCGTGGCTGTTATCGGTGACCTCCTGGTTGGAGGTGACCCGGAGACCCGCACGCGAGCCTTCGTCGAGCGGCTCCGCGCGTCGTGAGCGTCACCGCTTCTGCCGCGCGGCGACAGCGTACAGCAGTGCGCCGATCGCGAGCGCCGCGGCCCCGACTTGGAGCTGGAGCGAGCTCGCACCGTAGAGAATGCCCACCGAGATTGCGAGCGCGATCGATGGAACGAGCGGGCCGAATGCAATCGTGAACGGTGCCCGCCCCTCGCGCCTCAGCACGAGGACGGATGCGCAGGTTCCCGCGTAGACCAGCAGGCGGCTCACCGCACTCGTGGCTGCGAGCGCCCGGAAGTCTGACCAGAGCGCAAGAGCCAGGGACACGAGGCATGTCACGACAATCGCGACGATGGGTGTGCGAAATCGGGGATGAATGTAGCCGAACGCGCGCGGTAAATCACCTTGCTCCGCCAGCGCGAAGAGGTTCCGTGAGCCGGAGAGCGCCTGGCCCATGTTGTTGCCCGTCATCGACGCGACGGCGCCAGTGGTCATCAGCAGCGCCCCGAACGCGCCGAGAAAGAGTACTGCCGCCTCGGCGAGCGGCGTCCGAGATTGTGCGAGGTTCGGTAGCGTACCCACGGCTACGATCAGTACGAGCGTCATGACGAGTGCCACGATCACAATCGTCATGATCATCGCGAAGGGTACGGCCCGCCGGGGATCGCGCGCTTCACCCGCCGGCACAGGCACGACTTCGTAGCCGCCGAACGCGAAGATGAGGAGCAGCGCCGACCCGGAGATTTGCTCCACCGAGGGCGTGGCGCCAGGTCGCAGCAGGCTCCACGAGACGAATGGCAGCCCGACCACGACAAAGATGACGAGAGGCGTCAGCTTGCTGATCGTCAGAGCGTTGACCGTCCAGGCGCTCTGGCGGATGCCACGAATATTGATCGCCATGATGGCGAGTACCACCGCAGTGATGAACGCCAGCCGCCAGCCGCCTGCCGCCACCGCCGGCCAGTAGTAGCCGAGCGAGTCGGTCAGGCCATTGACGACGGCAGCCCAGCTCGTTGCACGCGTGACCCAGAGCATCCAGCCGACCTCGAAGCCGACAAAGCGTCCGAATGCCGCGCGTGTGTAGAGGTAGGCACCGCCTGTGCCGTCGAACCGGCTCCCCGCCTCGGCGAAGCAGAGGGCAATGAGCAGCGCGAGCCCAGCGACGAGCACCAGGCCTGGTGTGGCCCAGCCACCCACCTGCGCGGCGAGCGCTGCAGGCGCCAGGAACACCGCGCTGCCGATGACCTGATTGACGCCAATGGCCGTGAGATCCCAACGGCCGAGCGCGCGCCGCAGTGTAGGCGATGATCTGTTCATTCGATCCACGTTTGGATGTGAACACGGCATTGGCCGTCAGTAGGGGCTCGACTGTAACACGTGGTACGCAGTATCTGCGCATATGAGCCGATCGTTGTGTTGCAGCTTTCGCATCATCGTTGGACGACTGTCAACAAGGAACACAACAAGTCCAATGCGAGGCCCCAGGTACGGATCGTGCTCTCTTCGTGGGCGTGCAGACGATGGTACACTCGCGGAGGATCAGAGCGATGGCTGACGAGATTTCTGATGCGATGGTACGTGTCGAGGCGGTCGACGGAAAGGTCGACCCCATCTCCGTGTCGCTCGATAAGCTGACTACCTCGGTGAATCAGCGGTTCGAGAAAGTCGACGAGCAGTTCGAGAAAATCGACGAGCGGTTCGAGAAAGTCGACGAGCGGTTCGAGAAAATCGACAAGCGGTTCGAGAAAGTCGACGAGCGGTTCGACGCACTGGAAGCCGCACTGATAGAGCAACGGCAGTACACCGAGTTTGCCTATGGACAGCTCGACAAAAAGCTGGGCGCAGGCTTCTCCGCTGTCCGGGCCGACATCTCTCGGGTCGAGGGCAAGCTGGATGCGAACATCTCGCGCCTCGATGCGAACATCTCGCGCCTCGATGCGAGCATCTCGCGCCTCGATGCGAACATCT
>WHTT01000095.1:300-22118 GCA_009377605.1 Luteitalea sp. | reverse complement strand
AGTGGCCGGGTCCGCGTCGGCGAAATACACGGCTTTCGCTGCCGCGGCGTCCGCGCCGAAGAACGACAGGGGATTGTCGCGCGGCGGAAACACGACCGGGAGATCATCGCTCGTGGTTCCGATCAACACCGGCACCCTGGCTGCCGTGCCCTTGCGCAGCGCCTCGCCGGGCATACCCGCTGAAGTCACAATTTCCAATCGGGGATCGGCCCACCGCATAGCTCGCGGGCTTCGTGATCAACGCTTCCATACTGAGGTCACCGTTGACCTTGTCGGCGGGCAACGCTCGCAGGGCCGCGAGCGCGTCGGCTCTGGTTTCCGCGATCCCCATGCTCTTGGCGAAGGCAAGCCCGGCCTCCTCGGCCCGGGCAACGGTGGCTGGTCCGATCCCGTAGATGCGACCGCCGGCTGACATGACGACGGCACGATGAACAGGCCTCGCGCCGCGGGCCACGCCAGGGCCGCTTGTATCGCCGTCTCACCGGCGAGCGGCTGGGAGCGCGTGCACGACGGCTGGCCGGAGCCAGCCAGCACGGTCGCGCCTCTGCTCTGCGCCGGCGCGAAAGCCGGAGAGCTGTGGGCCGCGGATGAGCGCGGCGTGCACCGTTCGGATGACGGCGGGAAGAGTTGGCGCCGCGTGGTCAGCTATGCGACGTCGCCGCAGCACCTGCGCGGCCTCGCGCTCGTGCGGTGACCAGAGGGACTGTGCCCTGCCAATTCTGCGATTCCATCAAGCGCGCAGCCAGCGTGAACTGCCGGCAAGTGTTCAGCGCGCGGTGGCTTCGATGGGCGTCGCGTGGCGCGGCTCGTACAGCACCACCTCGACCTCGCCCGGCAGACGTAGCATGACCGTGATACCGAAGCCCTCGTCTTGTGGTTCACCCTTCACCTTGATGCCCTTTGACGGGAGATCGCGCATCGTCGCGTGAATGTCGTCGATGGTCTTTCACCAACTTCACCTCCGGCAAGAGCCATTCCTTCGGCGGCGAGTACCTCGAGCTGGTCCCGCACGAACGCAGTGATCGCACCTTGGCTGGGCCACTCAGCCCACGGCTTCAGCCCTCAGGCGGTTGAGTTGTCCGAAACGTGTAAACAAATTTCGGACACATTCCGCACCGCGCCAGGCGTGTTCCGTGAAGAATTCTGAGTGAATTGACGGATTTTCAGTGACTTCCGGCCGAAGGTGATTTCACTATCGAAGTACCCGCCGGCACGGAAATGCGCGCTCCCTCAGCACATCGGATATTTAGAGAATTCAAGCGGTTCAGTGCTGCTCGCGATCTTCACGGATCGACGAATCCCTCCCGTAGCGGTCCGCATGCTCCCGCGCCCGACGACCACGGCGACTTGATTGCCATGCGCGCTACAGGCCGTGATGCTGAGCACATGGCGAAACCGATCCAGATCCGCAACGTGTCCGATGCGACGCACCGGCAGATCCTCATGTACAGGGCTGCGGTTACTGGAGCCGCGTACGCGTCCGCCGAGCGTCGCCACTAATCCGGAATCGCTGCCTCGACAAGGTTCGCCAGCAGCGTGAGCGACTCCTGCCAACCAAGAGAGCACGCCTCCGGCGGGATGACATCCGGGAGCCCCTCCTGCACGATGTTCACCTCGGTCCCGAAAGAGACTTTCTTCAAGCTCACCGTCACCTTCATCTCGCCCGGCAGGTTCGGATCGTCGAACCTGTCCGTCCAGCGAATGCGGGATCCCGGCGCTGACGCGTACGACCTTCAGCAGCGGACCCGCGCCATCCGCCGGCTCCGCGAGCGCGCCGCGACCCTCGGTTTCGAGCTGGTCAACCGCGAGACCGGCGAGGTCCTTTCACCCGCCGTCTCGTCGTCCTAGCGCTGAGAAGTGTTTTGGGAGGCAGCCCGCACATCAGGCCGGAACTTGGACGCAAGCGGCGACCAATACGCGAGGGCAATGATCATGCCCCTGATCAACCAAGAAAGAGCGTTGATAGCCTCTTCGAGGCCGGTAGCCTCTCCACCCCCTGCCAGCAAATGGGCTAAGGGCCCAACACCAGCCAACCCAAGATAAACAACCCGGGCCCAATTGCGAAACCGCCAAAGCCCAACAAGCGCACTAATCCACGCGAAGCCTACGCCGATCGAGACAAGGATGTAGAGAAGCGACACGGAAGCGTGATTCTCAACCGCGTCGGTTGCCTGAGAGCCGGCGAAGTTGCTGGCTACCGTCACCAGCACATCGCTGATCAAGAAGGTTCGAAAGACCTGAGTAAGGCGCATAGATAGGTCGTGCGGCCTAAGAGGCCGCTGAAAAACGGTGGATGATGAGCAGCCTCGTCTTCATCGAGTCGGCGAATTCTATCGCGACCGTGGCTCGAACCGCTGTGTGCGTCCGTCCTGCAGTGCGCGAGGCGGCCGGTGAAGACACGTCACCCGCATCATGCCGGACTGGGCAGCAGCTTGGGCAGCCGAATCAGATTGAAGGCCGCACTCGTGGACACGAAGAGCCGGTCGACCTTTGGGCAGGCCACGCAGCTTGACCTTGCGCATCCAGGCGATCGTCTTCAGCCACCCGAACGCCGGTTCGATCCGAGGCCGCGTGCCGACTTTTTGCATAGCCTTGATGGCGAGTAGGACGATAGGAACTATTAGACGGTTTTTCGCGAGATTGACGGAACGTCCGTTCTCGGACGCAGCCGCGTGACGCTGCACGCCCACAGCACCGGGCCACACGGACGCCGCCAGGATCACGCCGAAAGGACCACAGCCGCCGACGCTGCACGGTCTCACACCAACCGCTGCCCACACACCGCACGCACAAGGAGCGGGAAATCGCTCGCGACGCTCGATTTGCGGCGTAAGCCCGGCCTGGGGTAAACCCGCTATTAAGCATTGGGCATTGAGCATTGTTCTTCAGTGCTCTCCCGTCGCTTGTGAGACTGGCTCCACGTTGTAGGTATCCCGCGGAATCCCTTCCAGGTACCGCTCGGCATCCAACGCCGCCATGCAGCCGGAACCTGCGGCGGTCACGGCTTGGCGGTACACGTGGTCCTGCACATCACCGCATGCAAAGACGCCCGGCACGTTCGTCGCGGTGCCGCTGCGTGTGATGAGATACCCGTTCTGATCCATCTCGAGCTGGCCCGTGAAGAGCGCCGTATTCGGTCGGTGGCCGATGGCGAGGAACACGCCGTCAACGGCAAGCGTGCTCGGCTCCCCGCTCCTGACGTTCCGCAGCGAGAGCCCGGTCACCGTCTTTTGTCCGGCGTCGCTGATGTCCTCGACGACGGTATCCCACATGAAGGTGATCTTCGGGTTGGCGAACGCCTTCTCCTGCATGATCTTGGACGCGCGCAACTCCCGGCGCCGGTGCACGACCGTCACCTGCGACGCAAGACGTGCCAGGTAGGTGGCCTCCTCCATGGCCGAATCGCCCCCGCCGATGACTGCGACCGCCTTGTTGCGGAAGAAAAAGCCGTCGCAGGTGGCGCACGTGGAGACCCCGTGCCCATCAGCGTCGTTTCAGCCGGGAGACCGAGCAACATGGCCGATGCCCCGGTCGCCACGATGACCGCACGCGCGCGGACCTCCGTGCCGTCCCCTCCCACGACGAGAAATGGTGGCTGCGAGAGATCGACGCGCGACACGTCGATCGTGTGCATCTCCGTGCCGAAGCGCTCGGCCTGAGCCCGCATCACGGCCATCAGCTCCGGTCCCATGATACCGTCGCGCATCCCGGGTTCTAGGCGACCACCGAGACTCGGCGCGTGCTTGGACGTTCAAGACGCGCCTCCGATCTTGACGCGTGATCGACAGCCAGTCGCGACGATGTCCGCGGTGCGAACGGCGCGCATACCGAATCCTCCTTGATGAACCGTTCCGGGACGATTCCGGGTCCTCTGAAGAGAAGATAGGAAGCTTCGACGGCTGTCGCCTAGTGTGCAAAGTCATGCGATGACCACATGACTTCTGGCACTGTCGTTGCCACTGCCGCGGTGCCTAGAATCGCCGGACGGATGACCGCCGAGACCGTGCGGTACGCAGCACGAGGAGACGCGCACATGCTGAGGGACGCTGATCCCGTCGCGAGGAATCTGAAGTCAATGTCGGGAAGTGGGCCTCTGTGGTATCAGGGGCTTGATGACCCGCGACCGTACGGGGACACGACGAGCTACACCATCAACGCTCGGTGGCTCGCCCGCTGCGCACTCGTGGAGGATGGGGCTGCGGGAGGGGCTGGCTGAGAACGTTGGTCCGGTCGAACCGGTACCGGGGCATCGACGGGACGGCATTACCCTTCTGCGACGAGGTGGTCGACCTCGTCCAGTATCGCAGCACCGTCCCGGGAATCTTCATGCGACACCTGCTGGAGCACAACGACGACTGGGCCCGGGTCCTCGACAACGCGCTCGCATCGCTCACCGAGCGGATGGTGCTCGATTTGTCGTCTCCTGTCCCGCGGAGTCAGGGGATCGAGTTTCCCCCGGGCTCGCGCGGACGGTGATCTTGGAGACCGTTATGCAGGTGCGGACGTGTGGAAGGACTGTGAGATGGATTTCTGGATTTGTCAGACGTGCGCCGTGGAGCACGCCGAGAAGGTCGAGCTGTGCGCGATCTGCGCCGATGAGCGCCAGTGGGTGCCGGCCACGGGCCAGCGGTGGACGACGCTGGCGGAACTGGCCGCGTCCGGTTGCCGCACCTTCGTGGTGGAGCTTGAACCGAACCTGTGGGGCATCACGAGTGATCCAGAGGCGGGGATAGGTCAGCAAACCAAGTTGCTCCGCACGCCGGCGGGAAACCTGCTGTGGGACCCGATCGGGTACCTGGACACCGCCGCAGTGGAACGGGTGCGCGAGCTGGGTGAGGTGGTCGCGATCGCCGCTAGCCATCCACACATGTTCGGCGTGCAGGTGGAGTGGAGTCGAGAGCTGGGTGGGGTCCCGGTGCTCGTGGCCGAGCAGCACCTGGACTGGGTGGCCAGACACGATCCGGTGATCCGCCCGTGGTCGGCAACGCTGGAGCTGCTGCTGGGCGTGACCCTGACCCAGCCCGGCGGTCACTTTCCGGGCAGCGCGGTCGTCCATTGGGCCGCGGGCGCGAACGGAAAGGGCGTGCTACTGAGCAGCGACACGATTTTCGCGAATCCGGACGGCAAGTCGGTGAGCTTCATGCGCAGCTTCCCGAACCGCATCCCGCTGTCCGCCGCCGTTGTCGAGCGCGTCACCCAACATGTGGAACGCTTCGCCTTCGACCGCCTCTACGGCAATTTCGACATCGTCATCGGCTGCGATGCCAAGGCAGTAGTGCGTCGGTCCGCCGACCGGCATATCGCCTGGGTCCACGGCGATTTCGACCACCTGACCTGAACCATGCGTATCACCGTGTTCGGAGCTGCCGGAAGCGTGGGCAGCCGCGTGGTGGCCGAGGCCCTGTCCCGTGGCCACGAGGTCACCGCCATCGTGCGCGACCCGGCCCGTTTCCCCGACCTGCCTGCTGCCGCCAACGCCCGTGCGGGCGACGCTGCGGACGTGGAGGATGTGATCGAGTTGAGCACCGGCCAAGATCTCGTGATCAGCGCGACCCGCCCGGCGCCCGGCCATGAGCAGGAGCTCGTCGCGACCGCCAAGGCGCTGCTGGCCGGACTCGCGCGGACCAGGGTGCGGCTGCTGCTTGTGGGCGGCGCCGGCAGCCTGACCGTGCCGGACACGGGCGGGATCGTTGTGGACGATCCGAGATACGTCCCCCCTGCCTGGCGGGACATCGCGCTCGCGTGCTGCGACCAACTCGACGCCTGCCGCGCCGAGACCGGGGTGGATTGGGCCTATCTGAGCCCGCCCGCGTTGCTGAGGCCGGGAGAGCGCACCGGCCGCTACCGGCTCGGCGCCGACGAGCTACTGGTCGATCCCCAGGGCCTCTCGAGGATTTCCATGGAAGATCTCGCGGTGGCGCTGCTCGATGAAGCCGAGCGGTCCAGACACCACCGAACAAGGTTCACGGTCGCATACTCTGCAACCTAGACATCTCCTAAACATCTCCTAAAGGAGAGATCGTAGTTGAAGCGAGCTTCTTAGGCAGCAAGAGCGGCCGCCGCGTAGAGCCTTTTTGACTTCGCGATCAAGTTGCGCAAGCGCGTCGCGGAGCCGCCGGGGCAACAGGTCGTCGAGCAAGGGAATTTCTCGGACGCGTGTTCCGCTGAAGGATCGTACCGGGAACGACATCGACAGTGATGTCCCAGTCGGGGCAGAAGGAGTGTCACGTGAGTGCAGACGCCGTGAAGCCGAAGATTGCGCGCATCTGACTACTGAGCCGATTCGATCGTCAACAACACACTCTCTCTTAACGATGCTGACGCCGTTATGCCACGGGCGCGAAGTGATGTCGCACATACAGTCAGACCAGAACGAGGTAAGCAACGTCCGCAGGGCGCTACTCGTCACGGCGCTCAGGTTCGTCGCTCGGCAGTGCGGCACTGTCGCGGCGGTCTGTGGCGTTCTTCACGCGGCTCCGTCCGCTAGTGCCCAGAGCCGGGTCGTGCCCCGGACTGCCAGCATCCTCGCCGATCCGCGAGCACCAGTGCATCCGGCTACTGGTTCGCCGAGCTCCTGCACATGTCCATCTCCAGCCGAGGCGGACGCCACTCCTGGCATCGTCTGGCGCGGAGCGACAGCGCCGGGCAGCCTGGCGGACATTGCCGCCATCGTCGCACCCATCCTGTGGTTTTCTCCGGATGAACCGCTCCGTCAAGCGGGCATTCCGATCCCAGCAGCGCTTCCCTGTGATGAGCCGTCGGAGCGCGCTGTCGTGTATTACCAGGCCATGCAGGTACGTCAACGCGGCATCGGCCTTGGTCGGGTGCCTCACGACGAAGAGCGGACGTACTTTGACCGGGTGCGCAGCCTCGCCTTGAAGTTCTTTTCTTACTATCCCGAGGACATCGGCCTCGGTGCCCACCCTCACGATCTGGAGGCGGTCGAGCTCCAGGTCGAGTTCGACCTGTTGCCGTCCGGCTGTCGGCAGATCCGGGTGACGCGCGCGACCGGCCTAGCCCACGGCCTGTTCTGGTATTCGAATACGCTCGACGTTGGCGCCGACACGCGCTTCCCGCTGTGCATTCTCGTGGAGGAGGGTAAGCATGCGAGCTGTCCAGACCGCAATGCCGATGGCTACTACACACCTGGCTACGACGTCACGGCGAGGCTCAACGACGCGTGGGGCGTGCGCGACGTTATGAGCACGGGACGTCTCGTGGGCCGGCGATATGCGCCCTCCATGGCCAAGCGTCGCACTGCCGGCACGCGTCTCCTGCCCCGGAAGGTCCCACGTTGTGCGGCCCGTCCTCCGTCCAGCCTGGAAGCCCGTTTCTGGGACGCTACGAGCTGCGCTCGGCGACAAGTGTCATGACCTGCGGTGATACGGCGCTCGACGCGCGTCTGCTGGGATTCATGAAGTTCCAAGAGTTCGGCGCACACCGTGACCCGCACGCCGTGCTCACGCGGGAGAGCAGCAGCAGTGATCTGCGCGTCGGTCTCATTCCAGGCATCAACGCGCGATTCGATGGTCGCAACATCGGCGCGTCGGTAGTCCTCCGCGGCTACGATCTGAAGCACGTCTGGCTGGTGCCCCGTTTTGTCGTCGGCGGGACGGCGAGTGCGGATCTGCTGGTGACGCCGTCCGCCTCACGCTGGGTGGATTGGTACGCGGCGGTTGGCTGGGAGCGAGCACTCTACGCGGCGCCCGATCGCCGCGGCGTCGTCCATGAGCTCGGGTTGAAATTCCGCGTGCCCGTGCCGCGCGTAGCACGCTGGGCCACGCTGGGTTATAGCTTCGGGGGCCTGCGGCTCGGTTACCGAGCGAACGGCCTCACCGACTATCCGCGCGTTGTCGTCGAGATCGGCGCCGGCGTGTGGTAGCGCAACTCACATCAACAGCGGCCAGAACTCGCGTTCCTGGTTCGGCTGTGTATTACGGCGTGGCGCGATCTGGCAAATCTTCCCTTCCGACTGTCCGCCTGCCTTCCTTCCTTCCCTTCCTTACCGAGACGGCCAGATGATACCGTTGGCTCGGTAACCGAAAGGTTAATGAGGTAACAGAGAACAGCTAATCTTCGATACAAACCAAGCCCATGTATCGGATGGGTCAAAAGTCTGAAGGTCAATCCTGCAACTGACATACGGTCTGATTCAGATCTTTGACGCCCATTTCGAAATATTCAGACGATAGACGGCATAGGCCTGTTTTCGCGGAAGTCAACGGACTCTCCGTTCTCGGACGCAGGCCGCGTGACGCCGCACGGCGCGCGTCGAGAGTGGCGCCGCGAATCGCCATGCTGGAAGAATAGCGGCTGACGGGCGACACGCCACTTACGCCAGCGCGATCACCACCTTGCCGAACGCTCCGCGGCTCACATGCTCGAATGCCGCCGGCGTCTCCGCAAACGGATACACTGTGTCGATCACCGGCCGGAGCTGAATCCTGTCCAGGGCGCGGTTCATCGCCTCGATCTGACGGCGGTTACCCACCGAAACACCGCGCAGGGTACGCATGTTCACCATGAACGGGACGATGTCCAAGCGCGCGGAAACGTCCTGGAGCAGGCCGATCAGGGCGATCGTCCCACCGCGTGCGAGCGCGTGCGCGGCGCGCTGCACGTTGTCGCCGCCGAACACTTCCAGCACGAGGTCGACGCCGCGGCCCGACGTGAGCTCGATGGCGCGCTCATCCCAGTGTGGGTGGCTCGTGTAGTTGATGGTCTCCCAGGCGCCGAGCGCCTTCGCCCGCGCGAGCTTCTCGTCGCGGCTCGATGTGACGATGACCCGCGCCCCGGCCGCGGACGCGAGTTGCAGGCCGAACACCGACACGCCACCGGTGCCCTCGACGAGCACCGTCTGCCCTGGCCCGACGTGGGCGTGCTCGAAGAGCGCGGTCCACGCCGTCAGCGCCGCAATCGGCAGCGTGGAGGCTTCACGGTCGTCGAGATACGATGGCGCGGCCACGACGGCCTGCTCGTGGAACACAACATATTCCGCCAGCATGCCCGGCAGCGGCCCTCCCAGCGTGTCGTCGTGTTGCGCCGCCCGCACATCGCCGTCGAACCACTTCGGATAGAAGAGTCCGATGACCCGATCGCCCATGCGGACGCGCGTCACGCCCGGGCCGAGGGCCACCACGGTTCCTGCCGCGTCCGACGCGGGAACCAACGGCAGGAGAAACGACGCGTTGTACGTGCCCTCGACGACCAGCTTGTCGCGATAGTTGAGGGACACGGCCGCAATCTTGACCAAGATCTCGTTCGGGCCGGGCTGCGGGACCGTCCGTTCGAGCTGCTCGAGCGCGTCGAGTCCGAATTTCGAAATCTGCCAGACTTTCATCGATTGGTTCGCCATACCACGCCTCCACGTCGGATTCTGGGACGTCGCGCGGCAGGACGCGGCGGCCTTGCTGAATTTTTGTGATCCGCACTGCGTATCCTCATGGCCGCTGGATCGGCATTGCCAGCGGCCGTATCGGTGACGCAGTCGCACCCCGCAACTTGAGCGGTGCCGCGATAAACAGGAACTCATACACCTGATCCTTCGCCAGGTCTTCGAGCCACATCACCTCGATGATCGACACCCCTCGTTCGGCGAAGAGATAGCTGTGGACAGGAACAAAATTGTCCGGATTCTTCGAGGGAAAACTGTCGACACCGAAGTTATCTGCCCCGAGCAGCATGGCCTTTCGCGCGTCGACCAGCCATTGGGCCGCCTCGAGGCCAAGGCCGGCCTGGTTGTCGAGCCGGTATTCGGCTCGGTCAGGCCACAGGCTCATCAGTCCCGTGCGGATCAGGACGACATCGCCTGGTTGGAGCACTGTCCCTTGTTCCTTGAGGGCGTCCTGCAGATCCCGGGCCGTAACCGTATAGGACTCCGGCAAATGGTCCACGCCTTTGGACGTTGCCACGTCGATGAGTATTCCTCTGGCGATGATCGGCGGATATGTGTCCACACCCGAACGGGTCCATCCGCGGGCGTCGAGCGCGTCGTCGGCGCTGACCTGATTCCAGATGTTGCCGTGGAACCCAAAGTGATTGAGGGCGTCAATGTGGGTTCCCGTGTGGGTGTACATCGAGATCGCGTCACCGGAGTACGACAACAACTCCGGATTGGCTTCTGGGGCCGTGCCCGCCGCAGTTCGTTGCGGGGTATGCGTCATCCATATCTGATACGAGGGGTCGCCGAACGCACCGCAACAGTCCGGCATCCCGACGTAAATATCGACGCTGAGGTCGTAGACCTTCCCGCCCGCAATCTGCTCGACAACCTTCAGCCGGGAGGCGTCGGTCATCATATTCAGGGTGCCGATTTCATCGTCGGGACCCCATGGGCTTTTGGCGGCCACGTTGCTGGCGACCTGGGCCCACGCACTTGCAGATACCGTAATGAGTATCAGCGCCATGCAACACTTTCGTGCCAACTGCTTGGCACAACTCCTGAAAAGCCGTTTCGGACCCCGGCGCGTGACTGTCTCTCGATGACTGTGCATGGTGTTCACCCCCTTCGCGCGTAAACATAGCTGTTCATTTATACAACGGTGGTTTGGCAGCTTGACGAAGACATCGTAGTCATACGTCAGCTGTGCGCCAGCGGCCGATTTCTGCAGGGCGGCGATCGCAGGCACGTCGTCCGGCGTAGCATCAGAGAATTTGAGCAGCACTACCGTCACGCGTCGCAGGTGTGAGCATTGCGACGTGTGGGTTTGTGTACTGATGGTTCATGGATGTAGGGCGTCTTTCGGCCGGTCACTCTCACAATCGCCACGGTGTTGCGGCTGGGTGCGCAGCACCTCAAGTCGGGTCTCCAGTTCGAGGCTTCGGATGCAGCGTTCTGTGCCGCCCACGTAGGTCCAACGAAAATCAATCTCCGTCGCCACGCACCACGATCGATCATCCGGCCACCAGAGACATGCGGCACGGCGCACACCACTCGGCCCAGAAATCGACGAGCACGGGCGTCGCCGAGCTGACAGCCTGGTCGAAGTTGCTCACCGTCAATGTCTGAATCTTCTCCGACGACATGACACCTTCCTCATATGAAAAGTGGCCGAGCGTCCTGTCGGCCTATGACTAGGACGCCGCACCACGTTTCCCAGGTTCTAGGATGATCGACAGCCAGTCGTGACGATCTCCGCGGTGCGAGCGGCGCGCATACCGAATCCTTGATGAACCGTTTCGGGATGATTCCCGGACACGTCCTCTGACGAGAAGATAGGGAGCATCGACGGGTGTGCCTAGTGCGCAAAGTCATGCGATGACCACATGACTTCTGGCACTGTCGTGGCCACTGCTGCGGTGCTTAGAATCGCCGGACGGATGACCGCTGAGACCGGAGACATGTGTGTGAATCCACTCGGTAGCGACTGTCGACTCGCCACCTGGCCCGGCGCGCGTCCCCCTTCGGGCGTGGCGACCGACGCACGGACAGACGTCATCCCGTGGCACGTGCTGTCTGGCGTTTCCACACTCTTTCTTGCCTACACGTCGTCTTTCCCGAAGGTCGCCCGCTTCTATGGGACGGGCGGGTGGTCGCTGCCGGCGATTGAGGCCAGAGCCGTATCCGGCGTGAGCGGCGGCGCGGATCGTGGGCGGCTGGTCGACATCCTGGCCGACCAAAATCGGCAGTGTGGCGCGGGCGAGGCGGTAACCCGTCACCTCGCGCTTCTCTCCTGCCGAGACACGGTGGCCATCGTGACGGGCCAGCAACCGGGGTTGTTTACGGGCCCGCTCTACACGGTGTACAAGGCGCTGACCGCAGTGAAGATCGCCGCCGCGCTTCGCGCACGCGGCCGGCCGGCCGTTTCGGTGTTCTGGATTGCCGCCGACGATCACGACCTCGCGGAGGTCGATCATTGCAGCGTCGTCTCTCCACAGGGCAAGCTCGTCACGGTGCGTCATCTCGCTCCTGGCGACGAGGGCAGACCTGTTGGCAACGTCCCGCTGACGGCAGCCATTGACGAGGCCCGCGCCCGCCTGCTTGCCGCCCTGCCCGCGTCCGCGCTTGGATCCTGCCTCGACGAACAACTGCAGGACGCCTACACGCCCGGCACGACGCTGGGCGCCGCGTTCGGCCGGCTGCTCGCGGCGTTGCTCGCGCCCTACGGTGTGATCCTGCTCGATCCGACAGATCCCCGTGTCAAGTCCCTTGCGGCGGGCTTGTTCGACGAGGTGATCGTCCGCACGCCCGAGATCGCACAGCGGCTGGTCGAACGTTCTTCCACGCTCGTGGCTGCCGGGTACCATGCGCAGCTGCACGTCGAGCCGGAGTCCGCGCCGTTCTTTCTGATTCAGAACGGCACACGTGTGGCGTTGCGGCAGGCTGGCGGGGCGTTCCGCGCCAGGCACGGCGATCGGCGGTGGCCAGTAGAGGGCATGCGCGCCATGATTCGCGACTGCCCCGCCCTGTTCAGCCCGAACGCGAGTCTCCGGCCGCTGGTGCAGGATACGTTGCTGCCGACAGCGGCGTACATCGGCGGTCCGGCAGAAGTCGCGTATTTCGCGCAACTTGAACCGCTGTATCGTCTCTTCGGCCGTTCTCCGACGCCTATCGTGCCGCGCGCCAGTTTCACTGTTCTAGAGCATTCCGACGAAAAGACCCTGCGCACGTTTCAGTTGGAGTTCGCGGACATCGTTCGCGGGTTCGAGACATTGTGGCCAGAGGTCGTGGCACGGCAGTTCGCGGGGGAGACCTGGCGAATGCTCGATGGGGCCGAACGAGACCTCGAGGAACAGTGGCAGACCATCGACGCGCAGGTTGAAATGGAAGAACCGTCCCTAAAGGCGTCCGTCTCTAGGTGCCGCAACGCCATGCGGCGAGAGCTGGCGAAGCTCCGGAGCGCGTACGTGTCGGCGCAACGTGCTCGACAGGCCGCCGCCGCCGAGCGGCTGCAACGCACCGAGATGCGGCTTCGTCCGGGCGGCGACCTGCAGGAACGTCGTCTCACGATCGCGCACTTTCTGGCTCGCTACGACGCGTCGTTTCTGGACGTACTGTACGACGCCATCGTATTGGACGCGTCGGACCATCGCCTGCTGTTCGCCGGGCCGCCGACCTACCCAGCCCGGCCATGGGGTCCACCACATTCGTGATGTGGTGACGGTTGCGGTGCGCGTCTTGTCTTCGTCGATCCTGCGGGCGCGAGGCCGAGAGAGCGCCCGTGCGGGAGCAACACGCGCACCACTCGTCCTCGCGTCCCTGTTCGCGGTGATGCTGCTCGGCGAGCTCAACGTGCACCTCATGTCGCCGCTGCTTCCCGCCATCGCCAGCGACCTCTCGGTCGCGGTGGGGACAGCCGGTGCCCTGGTCTCCGCCTATTCGTTCGCGGCTGCCGCGTCTGCACTGCTCGTCGGTCCGCTGTCAGATGTCTGGGGCCGGCTTCCCTTCCTCCGGTTGGCCCTTGGCGTCCTCGCCGTTTCCTTCTCGTTAACGGCGGTGGTGACGAATTTTCCGGCGTTGTTGGTCTTGCGCGCGCTCAGCGGTCTGGCCGCGGGCGCAGTCTCGACGACGGTCACGACATATGTCGGCGATTATTTTCCGTATGCCCGGCGGGGCCGTGCCTTCACGGTGATTACGACAGCCAGCTCTGTGGCGCTCGGCGTAGGGGTGCCTGCTGGGGCAATGCTGGCCAGCGCCGCAGGCTGGCGAAGCGTGTTTAGCGCTTTGCTCGCGGCGACGCTGGTGGTTGTCCCGGTGGCACTGTTCCTGCCGCATCCTCCGAGCAAACCACTTCGCCTTGGCGTAGATGTCGCCGCTCACGTAAAACCGCGCAATTCTCGACAATCGTCGAGCGAAACGAGGTTCGCAGCAGCGCGGATCAACAACTTAGCGAGTTTCTGTATGAAGCGTGGGGGATCATAGTTGACACGGACGTGAAGTTGTGATCCGACGTTCTTGATGACCCGGTGCCGGAGCCAAGGGTCGACCCGTTCGCCGTCGCCATGGGATTTCCTGGGCATTGCGCGCAGTTGAGGGCAAGGTCGCCGGAGGCGCCCCGCGAAGCGGGGTCGGAGCGAAGCGGAGAACCTTACCCTCAACGAGCACAATGCCATCGATGAAGGGCGACGGCGAATTAACGACTTAGCGGCAACACCTGTTCAGAATTGCGCGGTTTTACGTGAGCGGCGACAGTAGACGCTGCCGGCGCGTGGCGCTGCTTCATATCGCCGCGCTATCGCGCGTTCTTCTTCACGCGCTCGACGCTCTTCGGGTTGCTCGCGGCGTTCTTTGTGTCGGGCGGCGTCGTTGGGTTCGTCACCTATCTTGGGGCATGGCTCGTGCGCGACCGGGGTGTCCCGCTCACCTCTGTAGGTCTCCTATTCACCGCGGCGGCTCTCGCGTCGCTGGTCGTGGCGCCCCTCGCCGGCCTCCTGGTCGACCGTGTGGGCAAGCGGCCGGTGGCCCTCGTGACCAGCGTCGCGCTCGGCGTGAGCTTCCTGATCGTTCCGGCCGTCGGATGGGGAATCCCGATGTTCGTCGCGTTCGGGCTGGTGGCATTTGCCGCGGCCTTCCGCCAGGGAGCCCTCTCCGCCTTGATCACGGAGCTCGTCGAGACGGAACACCGGGGCGGTTACGTCGCCGTTCGAAACAGCGCGTCGCAACTTGGCATCGCCGCGGCGGCGTGGATCGGCGGCTCCGTGTATGAGTCGGCGGGCTTTGGAGGGATCGCGATCGTGAGCGCAGTGATGAGCGTCCTGGCGGCGATCTGCATCATGGGTATCGACGAGCCAGAAATTATCATTGGCGGACACCGGTAAATGGGAACACCGCTGGGTTCGGCCAGCGTTGACACCTGTTTTCAATCCTGCGAGGAGTCAGTCACGCACATTCGTCCTGGCTGAATGGCGCTAAGGCCGGGTCGTTGGAACTGGTGACAATAGTCACCCCTATGGGATACCATACACCTATGAAGACTGTGACGATCCGTGATTTTCGGACGCGACCAAACGCGGTGCGAAGGGCAATTGCCGGCGAGCCCCAGTCTCTGCTGACGGCCAGCGGTAAGCCGTTTGCTCTGCTGGTTCCCGTGGACAGCGACTCGCTCGATGAGACGGTGGAGGCCCTGAAGATCGGGCGCGCCCAGACGGCGTTGCGGGGGCTCAGGGAGGAGGCCAGACGCAGAGGGCTGGACACGGTATCGCCGGCCGATGTTGAGGCTGTTATCGCCAAGGCCCGCAAGGCCCGGCGTGCGCGCGGATCGCGGGCCGCGCGTTGATGCGCACGCTGGTGCTGGATACGAACGTCCTCGTGTCCGGCATTCTTTCAGAGCATGGCCCGCCGGGTTGGATCGTCGACCTGGTCATGGCCCGCGAGCTCGCGACAGCATACGACAGCCGCATCATTGCGGAATACCGGGATGTTCTCGCTCGAACCGAGTTGAAGCTCAGTCCCGAGCGAGTGAACCGCGTGCTCTTCGCGATACAGGATGCGGGTGTTCTGGTGACACCGTTGCCGTGGCCGGTTGCCCTGCCAGACGCGGACGACGAACCCTTCTTGGCCTCCGCGAAGGCGGCTGGAGCGCCGCTCGTGACGGGCAATCTCCGCCACTATCCGACGGCATCACGATGCGGCGTCACCGTTCTTTCGCCTCGCCAGTTTCTGGAAACCTTGCGGGATAGACCAGGCGGTCAGCGAGGGCCGGGTGCAGGAGATATGCGATGACGAGCAACCATTGGGAGGAGTCAATGAAGGCGAGGATGATGCTGACGCTGCCGGGTCTCCTGCTCCTACCAGCGCCTGTGCACGCACAGGTCCAACGGATCGATCTGGACATTGCCGGCTATTTGTGAGGGTTTTGAGTGTACAACATCAAGGCGGCCGTGAGTCGCCTCAACTTCGCACCGGATACCGATGAGATGAAGGTGACCGACATCGCCACTGGTCACTTCGTCTTCAACCCGGTCCCCAACCGGTTCAACACGGAGGACGATGAGCAATACCGGTTTGGCAATGAGCTGCGGGCGAACGTCGATCTCGAGATGTGGTGATGAAGGTGCTGGTTGGAACCCTCGGTGGCGCGCTGGCGATGCGCGGTTCTGGCAGGTGCCCTGCCGTTGGTCGCGGAGGCAAGAGCTCGGAACTGCCGCTGACGTCTCTCAGCGGTCACTCGTGGGTCGCAGTCGGTTCGCGCAGGCCTATCCTCGACGCGCGCGTGGAGTGCGCTTGCGGGCCGTGATCACGCGAGCGGCGGGCGCTGGATGCCGGCGCGTCCTTCGACCAGCGTGGGCGGTCTGGCTGTCAGCACCCTCGAGCCATTGCTGGGCCCAAGCGCCAATCGCGTCCAGTGCTGGCTGCAGCGCGCGCCCCTTGTCCGTCAACTCGTACTCCACCCGCACGGGAATTTCTGGAATCACCGTGCGGAGGACAATGCCCGCTTGCTCTAGCTCGCGCAGGCGTTCCGACAGCATGCGGTCGCTGATCTCGGGAATCGTCGCCCGCAGCTCGCCATAGCGTGACGGTCCCTGGAGCAGGAGCTGAACAACCGCGCCGCTCCAGCGCCGGCCGATGAGCTCCACCGCCTGGTGGAAACGCGCGCACAACTCGTGCGACATGACGATAGTGTAGCAACGAAGGAGCGCACTTGACAGATGAGACTTACGAAAATATAGTAGCATCCTTGTCGTAAGTACACAGACCATCCAAAGGAGCACCGGCATGAGCGCGATCCCTGAAACGACCACGACCTGGAACATCGACCGCAGTCATGCCAGTCTCGAGTTCTCGGTGCGTCACCTGATGATCGCCACGGTCAAAGGCCGCCTTTCCGACGTGAGCGGTCGGGTGCTGAGCGACGACTCCGACCTCACCACGGCCCGGGTCGAAGTGACAGTTGGCGTGAACAGCATCGACACGCGCGAGGCACAGCGCGACGCGCACCTGCGCTCGGCCGATTTCTTCGACGTCGAGAAGTATCCCACCCTCACGTTCCGCAGCACGCGCGTCACGGATGTGTCCAACGGGACGTTCAAGCTCGTCGGCGATCTCACCATACACGGCGTCACGCGCGAGGTCGGGCTGGACGTCACGGCTGAAGGCCGGGGCAAGGACCCGTGGGGCAACGAACGCGCGGGATTCAGCGCGACGACGAAGATCAAGCGCAGCGACTTCGGGCTGGTGTGGAATCAGGTGCTCGAGACCGGCGGCGTCGCGGTGGGCGACGAGGTCAAGATCGCGATCGACCTCGAGCTGGTCAGGCAAGCGTAGGGATCGCGTCCGTGGGACGCTAGGCGATATCAAAGACGCGCCGCTGAGCGTAGTTGACACTGGAGTGGACCGAGATAGGTGTCAGCGAAGGCCACGGAAGAACTGCCGCAGGTCTCCGATCAGGAGATCGGGTACCTCCATGGCCGGGAAGTGCCCGCCGCGGTCGAACTCTGACCAGTGCACGATGGTGTGACTGCGTTCGGCCAGGGCGCGAATCGGCACCAATGGTTCGCGGGGAAACACTGCCATTCCAGTGGGCACTGTTGACGGCGCGCCCACGCTGCGGACGTCATGAGAGGTTTCCTTGAACAGAAGAGCCGCCGACCCCGCCGTCCCGGTCAGCCAGTACAGGCTCACGTTGGTAAGGAAATGGTCGCGGTCGATGGCATCCTCGAGCACGTCGGTGGAGTCGGTGATCTCTTTGAACACATCCACCATCCAGGTCAGTTGGCCAACTGGTGAGTCTGTCAGCGCGTAGGCTAAAGTCTGCGGCCGGGTAGCTTGAACCATGGCATACCACCGCCGCCGGCGCGTGAACCGCCTCCCGCGCTCCGCCGCGCCTTACTTTGCGTGGGTCCGGTCGTACTCCGCGATCGCGTCGAAGACCCGGTTCCGCAGCGCGGCCGGAGGGTCCACATCCTTGCATGCGGTCAGGCAGCGCCACACCAGCGCATTGGTCCGCCACTCGAACTGGCAGCCCGGGCAAAACGAGAGATGGCGCTCGATCTCGGCGCGAGCGTGTTCATCGAGCTCGCCCGCGACCAAGGCAGAGAGCTCAATGCTGATGTCATGGCACGGCGCGTCGTTGTTGCTGCTCATTCCTCACCCCGACCTTTCGCTGTCGATGCTCAACCGCTGCCTGAGGGTGCGCATGGCCTGAAACGCGCGCTGCTTGACGGCATTCGCGCTGATGCCGAGCAGTTCCCCGATTTCCGCATAGGTCATGCCGTGGTAGCGATTCAGGACGATGACCTCGCGCTGGGTCAGCGGTAGCGTTGCTAGCGCCTCCGTCACGATGACCTCGATCTCTGCGTTCGGTCTCACCTGGGTGACCGGCTCGGTGGATATCTGCTCGTTGAACTCGTCCGTCTTCTTGGTTTGTGCCCGGCCCCGCTGGCGCGCGTCGTCGCGTAACACGTTGCGCGCGACGGCAAAGATCCAACTGCGAAATGCCCCCTCCGCCCGATAGTGCCCTCGAGCGACATGGAGCTTCAAGAACGTCTTCTGTAGCAGATCGTCAGCACTGCCGTCGTCAAGCGCTGTACGCCGGAAGAAGTTGTAAATCGGTTTGGCGTATCGCGCATAGAGCTCCTCAAACGCCTCCCGATCCCCACGCTGGTACGCGAGCATCAGGTCTTGGTCAGCACGCTGCCGTTCACTCACGCAAATTCGTCCTGGCTGAATGATACGTACCCCTTCGATCCCTGGAAACGCCCGCCAGACGCGCAAGGTTAGGGTGGGGTCGCGCATACCTGGAAACCAGGAATCCTAACCATTGGGCACGGAACGGCGTTGTTCCTGTGTGAGGCCGTGACTCTCGGTCATGGTCACGGCTTCTCGGGTGGGCGATGCATCCTGCCGCGTAGCCGAGGCGGATATCGCGACACCACGAAAAGGGACGCTTGACTCTGGAGCGCGCTCCACCGATGAAACTGAGGGTGGAGTGTGCGGCGCACAGCTCGGATGTGACGACCGACAACGTGTGCGAGGAGTATCACAGACATGGACATCCAACGCGTATCGCTTGCCGTCGAGGGAATGACCTGCGATCACTGCGCGGTGGCACTGCGACGCACGCTGACCGCAGTACCCGGCGTGGAGCAGGCTGAGGTCAGCCTCTCGGAGAAGCGCGCTGACATCTCAGCGAACGGCATCGCGCCGGAAGCGCTGGTGCGCGCCGTTGAGAGCGCGGGCTATCAGGCGTCAGTCATCGAACCGCCAACGTCGGCGGCTGCGCCACTGCGCGCCGAACACACGTCTTCCGGCACCACACCAGACATCGTCGTGCTGGGTGGCGGGTCTGCCGGGTTCGCCGCGTCGATTCGGGCGGCGGACCTCGGCGCGCGCGTGACGCTCATCGAAGGCGGGACGCTCGGCGGCACCTGCGTGAATGTCGGCTGCGTGCCGTCAAAGACGCTGATCCGTGCTGCGGAGGTTCAACATCGCGCCACGCGCCACGGCTTCGACGGCGTGCACACGGCTGCTGAGCCGCCAGACTTTGCCCAGGTCATGGCGCAGAAGGACGCGCTCGTGACCACGATGCGCCAGGAGAAATATCGGGACGTCCTCGCGGCGTACCCCAGCGTGACGTTGCGTGAGGGCCGCGGCACGGTGAATCCCGATCTGTCGGTCACGATCGACGGTGGGGTCTTGAAGCCAGGACGTCTCATCGTGACCACCGGTGCCTCCCCCTGGGCGCCGCCCATCCCTGGACTCGCCGACGCCGGATACCTGACGAGCACGGAGGCGCTGGCCCTCACGGCGCTCCCGGTCTCGATGATCGTGATCGGCGGCAGCGCGGTGGGTCTGGAAATCGCACAGCTCTACGCGCGCCTCGGGACGCATGTCACCGTGCTCGAAGCGATGCCGACGCTCGTGCCCGCCGAAGACCGTCAGGTCGGCATGGCGCTCGCGGAGTACCTGCGCGAGGAAAGGCTCGACGTGCGAACCGGCGTGTCGATCCATGGCGTCAGCCGCGACGGAGCAGCGTACACGGTGGACGCCACGACGCACGGACGTGCGCAGGCCATCACAGCCGAGCAACTACTGGTCGCGACAGGTCGGCGCGCGCGCTCTCAGGGCTTCGGGCTCGAAGCGGCCGGTATCGAGCTTGGCGCGAAGGGGGAGATCCGCGTGGACGAGCACCTGCAGACGTCGCGCTCCGCGGTGTACGCAGCGGGCGACGTGATCGGCGAGCCGATGTTCGTCTACGTGGCCGCCTATGGCGGCCATCTCGCGGCTGACAACGCGCTCAACGGCAACAGACGGCGCTACGACTTGACCGCCCTGCCACGCGTGACGTTTACAGATCCCCAGGTGGCGTCAGTGGGCGCGACGGCCGAGGAGGCACGAACGCAAGGGCTCGACGTGGCCGTGTCGACGCTCCCACTGTCCTACGTGCCCCGTGCACTGGCGGCACACGAGAGTCGCGGCTTCATCAAGCTCGTCGCCGACCGGCGCACGAACCGTCTCGTGGGCGCGCACATTCTCGCCAGCGAGGCAGGCGAGATGATTCAAGAGCCCACGCTGGCGATCACGCACGGCATCAGCATCGACGAGTTGGCCGGAGCGTTCCATCCGTACCTAACGCTGGCCGAGGCCGTCAAGTTGGCGGCGCAAACCTTCACGAAAGACGTGAAGAAGCTTTCGTGCTGCGCGGCGTGACATCAAGGTGAACGAGTGACCAGTTTCCAACGAAAGGAAGAACAGGTGCCAACCAAGACGCTCGACATTCCGTCACTGGCCGCAGAGTTTGCCGCGGGCCACCCCAACCTGGCCCCCCGGCGACAACGACTCGCGCTCGCGACCTTCCGCCTGCTCGGCGAGGGAAGGCCGTTTCTGCCCGAGGAGCTCGCCCGCCGGGCCAACCTCTCGCCCGAAGAGGTTGCCGCGTTCTTCGACGAGTGGCCGATCGTCCAGCGCGATCCCCAAGGCCGCCTGTTCGCCTTCGCGGGCCTGACGCTGGAGCCGACCTCGCACGCCCTCGAGGTGGACGGGCGCACGCTCTACACCTGGTGCGCGCTCGATACCCTCTTTCTGCCGGAGCTCCTCGGCCGGCCGGCACGGATCCGCTCGACTGCTCCCCAGACCGGCGAGACGATTTCGCTCATCGTGGACGCGTCGCGTGTGCGTGACGTGGCACCGGAGGGCGCGGCGATGACACTGCACGCGGTCAGCGGGCTCAACGTCAAAGACGTGGTCGGGACCTTCTGCTGCTACGTGCATTTCTTCGCCTCCGAGCAGGCGGCGCACGCGTGGGCCGAGCGCAACGAGGGCACGTACGTGGTCTCGATCACCGAGGGCTTTGAGTACGGACGGCTCTTCAACCACGCGCAGCTGGGCGCGGCGCTCGAGGACGATCGGCGCTGAGTTCATAGATCAATGGTTGCGTTTCCTTACTACGTCGGTTGGCTTCTCTGAGCTCGAGGAGGTTTCAATGCGTCGGACAGGCCCGGCCATCGCCGCAGTCGGCTTCACGTTCGCCCTCGGCGTCTGGGCGGTCGGTCCCAACGCGGAGGGCACCCGGCAGACTGAATCGCCGACCGACCAGGCGCAGCCGCAGGATGGATCGAAAGGTTGCGCCGCTATTAGTTGAAGACCAGCGTGCGGATGTGTTCGACCATCGCCCGGAAATACGCCTGGTCGCGCTGTTCCACGGGAAGATCATCGTTCGGCTTCCAGCCATCCGCCGGAAGATAGTGTCGGAACGGGTACATCTGAACCTGACGCCACGGCATGTAACCCCAGCTTCCGCCGCTGCGCCACACGGCATCTGCGCCGGCGATCTCGACAGCCAGTTTGCCATCGTCGATTCCCGGCCGTTGTCGTCCCAATGCGGCTCGGATGCCGAGCTCGTGACGCCGCTGCGAAACCGAGTACGCGACCAATCCAAACG
>WHTT01000095.1:0-290 GCA_009377605.1 Luteitalea sp. | reverse complement strand
GTAGATCTCGTCCCAGGCGTCGGTGGTGATCCCGGTTGACCGCCGGTCCGCGATGACTCCGACATCCGATACGCGGGCAACGGCGCGTCGAACCCGATCTTCACGCGTCTCCCGATCACATCACCGCCGGGTGACAGCTTGCGCGCCAGCTGCTCGTTTACGATGGCCACGCCGGGAGCACCCGCGCTGTCGCCTGGCGTGAAGATTCGGCCCCGCAGAAGAGGCATCTGTAGGAGCTGGAAGAAGTTCGGCGAAACGGCACGCACGTCGGCCTCGAGGCCCGCGCCATC